>JANPEN010000477.1:0-8207 GCA_031422955.1 Acidimicrobiia bacterium | reverse complement strand
CCCGGTGGTGCACGTGGACCACCGGGCTGCGGCCAAGGAAAACATCGAGGTCCTCTACCGTCAACACCGTCATCGGCCGGCCAGCAAGGTGCTCTTGCCCGCTCCTGCGCCACCCACCACGGCGATGACCTCGCCCACCACCAACTCCAAGTGGTCCACGTGCACCACCGGGCTGCGGCCAAGGAAAACATCGAGGTCCTCTACCGTCAACACCGTCATCGGCCGGCCAGCTCGCGGTTGCGCAGCAGCCGGAATTCCGCGGTGGCGGCCACCTCGGCGGCAGGACCTTCGACCACGACTCGGCCCCCCACCAGCAAGGTGAGGCGTTCCACGTCCACATCCAAGCCTCCAGGGGCACCCAACCACACCACCGCGCCACCCTGCTGGGCGGTGTTGGCCAGGGCGGCGACCAACTCGGCACGGTCGGAGGCAGCAAGGTCGGGGGAAAGCTCGTCGACCACGATCAGGCGACGGGGGGCGGCTAGCACCCGCAACACCTCCAACCGGGCCAGTTGTTCGGGGGTCAGCTGCCAGGCGGGAAGGTCGGCCAGTTCCGCCAAACCGGCTCGTTCCAGCAGGCGCCGGGTGCGTACGAAGGCTTCCCGACCCCCCCACCGAGCGCTGGCCGAGGCGGCGACCAGCACGTTCTCGGCCACGCTGAGAGTGGGAAAGGGACGAGGTCGCTGGCGAACCCAGCCCACCCCGAACCGGGCCCGGCTGGCCGGGTCGACCTCGGTGACATCAACCCCATCGAGTACCACCCGACCCACGCTGGGAACCACCACCCCAGCAATGATCCCTGCCAACGTCGTGCGCCCCGAGCCCACCGGGCCCACCACCCCGACCATCTGGCCAGGATGGATCACCAAGGAGACCCGGCTCAGCGGCCCTGCGCTCACCCGGTTCAACTCGAGAATGGCAACGGCCGCGGTCATGGCAGCACAGCAGGGTGGGTTCGGGTGGCCGACGCGGTCAGCGGGGGGCCAGGTCGCGGACGGCCTGCTGCACGTCGAGCCCGCCGAAAGTCATGATCGACAGGGCGGCAGTGGTAACGCCATTGTCGAGGTACCGCTGGATTTGCTCCCGACATTTTTCCGGCGGACCGTGCACGATCAGCTCATCGACCAGCGAATCGGGAATGGCGGCCAGCGCAGCCTTTCGATCGCCGGCCTGCCACGCCTCCCACATGGGCGCCAACAGATCGCCGCGCCCCAGCCATTGGTGGAAGGCGGCGTAGACGGGCACGTTGAGATAGGCGGCGATGGCGAAACGAGCGCCGTGGTAGACCGCCTCATCGTCCGTTGAGGGGGCCACAAAGATGCGGGCCACGATCTCTTTGGGTGCTCCCCCACCGGCGTCGATCACCGGTTTGACCACCTGGGCGACGTCCTCGGCGGACAACCAGTTGATGATGGCGCCGTCCGCCTCCCGCCCGGCCAGGCGCAACATGCCCTCGCGCAGGCCGGCCACCAGCAGCGGCACCGGTTCGGGGGGGACCATGCCGAGGCGGAACCCATCCACGGTCATGGTGTCGTACGTGTGAGTCACCTTCTCGCCGGTGAGGGCCACCCGCAAGAAGGCCAGCATGTCCCGGGTGCGCTTGTAGGGCTCCTCGAAGGCAATGCCGTTCCAGCGTTGCACGATGACGTTGGACGATGCCCCCAGCCCGAAGGCGAAACGGCCAGGAGCGGTCTGGGCCAGGGCTCCAATGGTCTGGGCTAACAGGGCTGGTCCGCGGGTGAAAGCGGGCACGATGGCACAGCCCAAGCGCAACGAAGGGGCCCATTGAGAGGCCAACACCAACGGCGTGAACGCGTCGGAGCCATCCGCCTCGGAGGACCACACGTCGGTGTAGCCCAGGTCGGCCAGCTCCACCACCCGGTCGCGCTGTTGACCGAGAGCGATACCGGCGAAGGGCAGTGACATGCCGTACCGCTTGGGCACGCTGGCCTGCTGATCGCCCGGGTGGGCGGTTGTTGCGCCTGCAGCCACTGACACTCCGTTCCTGCCCTGCTGGGGGTCCTGCGCCCCGCGCTCGCCCCGGATCGTAGTGGCCCGCAGCTCGCTCGAACTTTTTTCGATCGTTCGACACCGCCAGGGCCACAAAGGGGTTTCACTGTCATACCCCCCGTGGAAGATGAGATCCATGACAGAGCAACTGCGTCTGATCGATCCTTCCGAGGTGTCCTGGCGTCTGGACGAACAAACCAAGCTCATCGGCCGTCACGGCATTGCCGCCGCCCGTGCCGCCCTGGCCGCCGCCCGCACCACGGTGGAACCAGCCACCACCGAGGTACGCCATCCCCAACGTCATGCCGCCTGAGGTCGTCGCGCCGGGGCCAGGCCTGCACGCGGGCGTCGGCCACGCGGTTTAGGCTGCGCCCATGGAAACTGGTCGTGAGGTCGTCATCGTCGAAGCGGTTCGCACTCCCGTCGGCCGGCGCGGCGGCGGTTTGTCCACGATTCACCCGGTGGACTTATTGGCTGCGCTGCAGAAAGAGGTCATCGCCCGCGCCGGCATCGATCCCGCCGCCATCGAGCAGGTCGTGGGTGGCTGTGTGAGCCAGGTCGGGGAGCAGTCCTTCAACATCACCCGTACCGCGTGGCTCACCGCCGGCCTCCCGGTCAGCACCCCGGCCACCACGGTGGACACCCAGTGCGGTTCCTCTCAGCAAGCCACCAACGTCGCCATCAGCCTGGTGGCGGCCGGCGTCATCGACGTGGCCCTGGCCTGCGGGGTCGAGGTCATGAGCCGCATCCCCATCGGCTCCAACTCCGATCGCAAGCTCGGGTTGGGTCGTGCTGTTCCCAAGACCTACTTCGAAGAGCACGAGTTCACCAGCCAGTTCGAGGCGGCCGAACGCTTGGCCGACAAATGGGAGATCTCCCGGGCAGATTGCGATGCGTTCGGGCTGCGCTCCCAACAGTTGGCCCGTTCCGCCTGGGACCAGGACCGCTTCGGCACCCAGGTCATGGCCGTCACCGTGCCCGAGGTAGACGGCGAAGGCAACCCCACCGGCGCCACCAGGGTCGTCTCGCGGGACGAGGGCATGCGCGACACCTCCGCCGAAGGCCTCGCCGCCCTCAAGCCGGTAGCCCGGCCCGACGGCGCCCATACTGCCGGTAGCTCCTCGCAAATCTCCGACGGGGCCGGCGCGGTGCTGCTCATGACCCGGGCCAAGGCCGACGAGCTCGGGCTCAAGGCCCGAGCACGGGTGGTGGACACCTGCCTGGTAGGAACCGACCCCACCCTGATGTTGACCGGCCCCATCGACGCTAGCCGTCGCATGTTCGAGCGAAGCGGCCTGACCATGGCCGATATGGACGTGGTCGAAATCAACGAGGCGTTCGCTTCGGTGGTGTTGGCCTGGGCTAAAGAGCTCGAGGTTGACATGGACAAGGTCAATCCCAATGGCGGCGCCATCGCCCTGGGTCACCCGTTGGGTGGCACCGGCGCCATCTTGTTGACCAAGGCCCTGCACGAGTTGGAGCGCAGCGGCGGTCGCTACGGCCTCGTCACCATGTGCTGTGGTGGCGGGTTGGGAACCGGCACCATCATCGAACGGATCTGAGTCGCCCGCCTCAGCCCTTGGGTCGGTTCAACGCCCCTTCGCTTCGGCGACCCGTCGCAGTCCTGGACTGCCCATCCCCTCCCTCATCAGCGGAGTGATCTCGTGCCCAGCATCCAACACGTCGCCCTGATTGCGATGGCGCTGTTGGCGAGCTGCTCGTCGGCCACCACCACAGATAACGCCGCCACCAACTTGAGTGGGCGCCGCTCGCCCACCCCCACCACCGTGGTCGGCGCCGAGCCCGCCCAGGTGGCCACCGTCACCCGGGTTGTGGATGGCGACACCGTCGATGTCAACCTGTCGGGCCAGCGCGAGCGCATTCGCCTCATCGGCATCGACACCCCCGAATCGGTCAAGCCCGACAGCGTGGTCGAGTGTTTCGGGGTGGCTGCCTCCCAGCACCTCAGCGAGCTCCTCCCCGCCGGCACAGAGGTGGAGCTGGTTCGCGACGCGGAGCTACGCGATCCCTACGAGCGGCTGTTGGCTTATGTGTTCCGCCGCTCCGATGGTCTGTTCGTCAACCTGACCATGGCCGCCGACGGTTTCGCCAACACCCTCAGCATCCCGCCCAACGTCACCTTCGCCGAGGACATGGCAGCCGCCGTGTCCCAGGCTCGCGGCCAAGGCCTTGGCCTGTGGAAGGCCTGTCCCGATCCCGACACATTGTTTTCCTGAACGGGCTGGCCGGCAGAGCGGCCGAGCACAGGTCAATTCCCTGAGTAGCCTGCCGCAACGGTGACCGCAATTCTCGAACGGCTCGGCCTCGACCCTGGCACCCGTGCCCTCCTCGTCTCCTGTGGTGGGCTGGGGGTCAGCCATGCGTCCAACCAGGCCGTCTATGCCGCCCTGCGGCTAGGGGTGGCCACCACCGCAGCCATGCTGGTGCCCTGCCCGTGGTCCCGGGATGCCGCCGCCCGTTACCGCCACGACGACATCGGGGTGGAACTCACCGTCAACGCCGAATACGAGCGCTACCGCTGGGGACCCATCACCATGTCGCCCACCCTGGTCGACGGTGATGGTGGCTTCCCCCGCACCGTCGAGGACCTTTGGGACCACGCCGATGTCGACGAGCTGCGCCGAGAGACCCGCGCCCAGGTGGCCAGGGCCCTGCAGTGGGGCTTCGACGTGTCCCACCTGGGCAGCCATCTCGATGCGTTGACCCTCCGCCCGGAGTTCTTTGACATCTACCTGGATCTGGCCGAAGAGTTCAAGCTTCCCATCCGCCTCCCTGACGAGGCCACCGAGTCCCGGGTGCAATTCCCCCTGCGGGAACTCGCCGCAGAGGCAGGGGCGCTGCACGCCGACCGAGTGGTGAGCCTGCGTTCCGCCGGCTCCCGCGAAGCGCTGCTCGCCGCGCTGCGGGACCTGACCCCCGGGGTGACCGAGGTGCGGCTGCGTCCTGCGATGGACAGTAGCGAGCTGCGCGCCTTCGACCCAGACTGGAACACCCGGGTGAGTGAATACCACCTGGTCACCGGCGACGCCGAGCTAGCCGCCGTGCTCACCTCGGTACGCCCGATCGGCTACCGCGCGCTGCGCGACGCCCAACGCCAGCTGCGCTGACCCCACCGGGCGTAGCGCTTAGGCCAGGGTGCGAAAGAACTCATAGAGAGGGCGGGTTGCCCCCTTGGTCTTGAGGCTGCCGCGCATGTATCCCACCACCGCCACCAACTCGCCGCGCCGCTGGGCCTCGGCCTCTTTGGCCGCCAACTCCACGCTGGCCTCCGCAGGGCTGGGTCCGGCGCCGGCGTAGAACTGGGGAGCATGCCCGGGGGTGAGTATCACGTGGTACGTGCTCACCTCGCCCTTGGCCGGCCCGACCACGGCCACCTCGATGGTGGCTGGTTGGCCCTGGTAAGAACGCAAGGTTTCGGCCTCGGCAGTGGTCCACAGGTCCTTACCGCTGGTGTCGATCTCTGGCCCCGTCATGGTTGCCCGTTGGTCCCTTCAGCCGCTGCGGACAACGTTGCCACTGCGGTCCAACAGTTCCCAGGCGCCGGAGTCCTCGTCCACGTTGAACCCCCAGCCCAAAAGGTTGGCCAGTGCCTCTCGCCCCTCGTAAGGGCCCTGGGCCAGCAACTCGTCCCCGGCCTGTAACACCACCGTGCCCCGGGGTCGGTAGAGATAGCCGCCCGCCCTGCGGATGGCCAGCACTTGGAAACCGGGCTCGACGTCCATGGCCAGCGCCGACAGCGAGGCGCCGTCGGCATCGGATTGGGGCGATACCGGCAACTGGAAGACCACCTCGTCGGTCTCTCCAAAAGCAATGGCCAGAATGGGATGGACCTCGTCGCCGGGGTCCTCGACCAGCCACACCATCTGCTGGGCTTGGTCACCGAGGTCCTCGGCCGCCTGGGAGAGGTGCAACAAGCCCCGCAGGGCCCCCGGGTCCAAGTCGCGCTGAGCGGCCCGCAGCACCCATAGCTCCAGGCGGTCTTTCATCTCATCGAGACGATCCTCAAGGTGTTTGACCTCGGCCGCCAGCAGAGGGTCTCGCAGCACCAGGGCGGAGTAGGCCAGCCCGACGGCCACCTCGGAGAGGTTTTTCATCTCCACCAACACGTCCACCGCCCGGTCCAGATCGGTAAGGGCCACGTCTTGGGGAGGGGGTTGGGGAGGGTGCCAGTAGGGCGCCCCGGCCAGTTCCCGCAGGCGGGTGATGCCGGCCGGGGGCCCTTGGAGAAACAACACATCGTTGGGCCGCAACACCAAGTCGCCGTCGATGTCGTGGGTCATCCAGTCCCGGCCCCTTCGCACCGCGGTGATGCGCATGCCGGTCACGGTAGGTAGCTCCAGACCCGACAACGGCCGATTGGCCATGTGGGAGCGCTCCCTGACCAACACCCGGTGGGAGATCTCCTCGGCGTTGGAGAGGTCCGCAACCAGCTCGCGGGGGATGCCGAGACGGTGGGTGACGATGCGGGCAATGTCCACCGCGTCACCGGCGATGCGTTGGATGCAGTCGATGACCTGCAGCACCGAGGCCATGGCTTCGGCCTCTTTGAGATTTCGGGCTCCCAGCACGCAGCTGGTGCGCATGTCCGAGGCCAGCACCTGCACGTCCTCGTTCAGCTCGTCAACCTCTTCGGCCATGTCCGGGTCCCCGAAGTACAGCGCGGCGTAGGCAAGGTCGACCATGAGCTCCGAGATGTCCTTGGCCTCGGCGAGCATCGTGCGCAAGTTGCGTCTTCTACCCTCCATTTGCCGGTCAGGCTAGTGCGTGCTCGCTCAAACCAACAGCTTGCGCCAACAGATCCCCAAACGGTGCGCATCGGCAAGACCGCACCCGTGCATCCCCAACTCTGGGGCTTTTCCGCCCAGATATGCCTTTGCCCTCGCGCAGGGGTTACCCCTGGCCCCGCCTGCGCCGATCAATCCATGTGCCAGTGCCGCCCATTCCCTCGACCGAGGACCACCATGGCGGTGCCGCCGCCGAGGACCACCACCGATGGGAACGTCGCCCCGGTCTGGCCTTCACGGTGCGGGCGTTGGCCTGGCTCACTCCCCTAGTGGCTTCCACCGCGGCGGTGTTAGTGGCCAGCCGGCTCAGCGACCGACCCACCGCTGCTGCGCCCACCGTGGCCTGGTGGGCGGCCCTGCTGGCGTTGGGCACTGTGGTCCTGTGGAGCACCGAACGGGTAGCCCGTCGGCTCTTGCCTCTGGTCGCCCTGTTTCGCCTTTCCTTGTCCTTTCCCGACACGGCTCCCTCCCGGGTTGGGGTCGCCCTGCGCGCCGCGGTGCGTCCCACCCGTGGGCCCGACACTCCGGCGGAAGCCAGCGCCGAGCTTGCCCGCCTGGTGGGGGCGCTTCACGCCCATGATCGCGGTAGCCAGGGCCACGCCGAGCGGGTGCGGGCCTATGCGGCGCTGCTGGGCCAAGAGTTGCGTTTGTCCCCAGCCGAGCTTGACCGTTTGCAGTGGGCGGCACTGTTGCACGACATCGGCAAGATCACCGTGCCTGTCGAGATCCTCAACAAGAACGGGCCGCTTAGCGACGACGAGCTCGCCGTCATCAAGACCCATCCGGCCGAGGGGGCCCGCTTGGTCGAGCCGTTGCGCTGGTGGCTGGGCGAGTGGACCGACGCAGTGGGTCAGCACCACGAGCGCTACGACGGCAAGGGCTACCCGCTCCATACCAGCGGCCCGGACATCTCTTACGCCGGGCGCATCGTGGCGGTGGCCAACGCTTATGAGGTCATGACCTCCTCCCGTTCCTACCAACCGGCGGTAGCCACCGTCGAGGCCCGAGCCGAGCTGACCCGCGGTGCTGGCAGCCAGTTCGATCCGGTGGTGGTGAGGGCCTTTCTGTCGTTATCCATCGGGCGCCTCGACCGCCGCACCGGCCCGCTGGCCTGGCTGGCCCACATCCCCGTCATCGCCACCGCCCCGTTGACCCACGCGGCCGCCGCGGTAGCAGTCAGCACCGCCGCGCTATTGGCCGCCGACGCCGTGGCGCTCAACCCCTTCAGCCGTGGCGAACAAGGCTTGTCGATCGACGCGGCACTGATCGGCGAGGGCCTGTTCGAAACCGGAAGGCTGCTCGATGAACACACCGAGACGACCTTTCCCACCGGTGCCACCAGCTCGACAGCTCCACCCCCGCCCAGCATCATCCCCACCAGCGTCATCCCCA
>JANPEN010000476.1:0-3138 GCA_031422955.1 Acidimicrobiia bacterium | reverse complement strand
CGGCCCCGGGCCCCCCCCCGACCGGAGCTCGTCGATGTCGTGGGGACGCAAGATCTCCGCTTGGGGGGCGACCACGTTGCCCGCCCAGTTCGACCAGCCGTTCACCTACCGCTCGGCCGGCTGTGGGTGGTGGAAGGGCCCGGCAGCCGACCCTGTCGACGTCTTGCCCTACGTGACTCTCGCCAGACCAACCCCGCGACGAGTAGCACCGCTGCGCACATGAGGAAGAAGAGTGCCTCCTGCCACCACCCACCCCGGTCGCCCGGGTCTCGGGGGGCCCGACCGGAGTTGGGCTCGGGAATGATGTTGGGGATGGGTGCCCCCACCGCCGGTTTGGTCGAGTCGGTCGCCGCCACCGTCGGTGGGGGAGTGGCGGTGACGGGGGAGGCACCGGGCGAACTGACCGTACTGGAGCTGGGCGAGCCTGGCGCCCCGGTGGTCTGCGCTCCCGCCCAGCTTGGTCGAGCCACCGAAGCCAGCACCGTGACGCACAGAACCGCAACAGACAGAACCGCAACAGACAGAACCGCAACGGACAGAACGGCGAGGGACTGCATGCGCCGGGCGCGCGGGCGCGGGGGTCGGATCCGCCGGTCCTGCTGGGTGGGGAACGAGGCAAAGGGGCCGGCGGACGGGGTCACCCCTACAGCCTTGCAAAGGGCAGGGTCGTTGTGCCGCATGGGCTGGGGGTGAAGAATGACCGCCAGTGGCCAAAGGTATGCGGGGCGTCGCCGGGATTTCGTGGATCTGGGTGGCGGTGGCGTTGTTCGGCGCCTACCTGCTGACCCAGGTCAGCTCCCCCGGGGAGACCACGAAACGGCTGGCCACGGTGCAGGACAGTGACCTGGGGCCGCGGCGCATCGACTACATCGGTGCCGATCTGGCCCGCCAGGATCTCGTCCGCCAGAACCTGGCCCAGGTCGATTTCACCAGCGCCAATCTTTCGGGGGCCGACCTCAGCCGGGCCATCGTCACCGACGCGGATTTCACCGACGCCGACCTGTCCCGAGCGGTGCTCATCCGGACCAGCGCCACCGGGGCCAGCTTCCAATCCGCCGATCTGGACAAGGCGCAGCTCACCCGGGCCGAGCTCGACAACGTCGATTTCACCAACGCCAACCTCAGCGGAGCCATCCTGATCGGGGCCAACCTGGAGGCGTCGTTGTTGCTGGGCGCCAAGCTGGAGGGGGCCGATCTCGACGAGGCCCATCTGCGAGGGGCCCGGCTGACCAACGCCAACCTGCGTCGGGCCCGGCTCACCCGTACCGACTTGCGGGGGGCCGATCTCACCAACGCCAACCTCGAACGGGCCAGCCTGGTGGGGGCCAACCTGTCTGGGGCGAACCTCGATGGGGCCACGCTCACCGGTGTGCAGCTCGAGGACATCACCTACGACCAGACCACCATCTGGCCCACCGGCTTCGACCCTGCCACCATCGCGAGCTGAGCGCGAGCGGCGTCAGCTCCCGCAGGCGGCGGCCATGCGAACCAGGATCTGGGCCAACACCGTCTGTGAGGTGGCGAAGTTGAGCCGCACGAAACCGGCGCCGACCTCGCCGAAATCGACGCCGTCGTTGAGCCCCACCCCAGCCCCCAGGAAGAACTCGGCGGCGCTGCTCAAGGAGCGTTGCGCCACCAGCTCCCGGCAATCCAGCCAGGCCAGGTAGGTTGCCTCGGGGGCGACGGTGCCGACCCCGTCGAACTTGGTGTTGACGGTGTCGACCACCAGCGCCCGGTTGCGGTCCAGGTAGGCAACCAGCGCCTCCAACCATTCGTCGCCGTCGCGCCAGGCGGCCAGGGAGGCGGCCACCCCCATGATGTTGGCGCCGCCCAACAAGAAGCGGGAGATGGACCGATAGCGGGCCAGCAGCTCGGGCGAACCGAAATGGGCCACGGCTAGGCGCAACCCGGCGATGTTGAAGGTCTTGGTCGACGAGGTGATGGTGACGGTGTGCGCGGCGATGTCCGCCCCCAGGGAGGCGAAGGGGATGTGGGTGGTCCCCGGGTAGAGCAGATCGGCGTGGATCTCATCGCTGAGAACCAACCAGCCCCGCTCCAGGGCAAGATCGGCCAGGCCCTGCAGCTCCTCCCGACGAAACACTCTGCCGCTGGGGTTGTGGGGGTTGCACAACAGCACGATCTTGGTCCGGCTATCGGTTACCGCGGCCAGGTTCTCCAGGTCCATGCCATAGCCCTCGGCGGCGGAACCGAGACGGTTCTCCACGATGGTTCGACCCACCCCGGTGATGGCGGCATGGAACGGCGGATAGATCGGCGTCTGCAGCACCACCCCGTCACCGGGCTCGCTGCACAACTCGATCATGGCCTGCAGGGGCTGGAGCACGTCCACCGTGGTGGCCACCAGGTCGGGGTCGATGCTCCAGCCGTAGCGGCGCAACGCCCAGTCGGTGAAGCCGGCTGCCACCGGGTCGGGGTCGTTGAGCCAGGGATAGCCCAGCTGCCCCCGGGCCAGCACATCGGCAATGGCCCCTGCCACCGCGGGGGCGGGGGGAAAGTCCATGTCGGCCACCCAGGCCGGCAAGACGTCTGGGCCGAACTTGGTCCACTTGGCCCCGCCTCGAGCTCGCAGCGTGGCCACGTCGACCTCGTCGAACCAAGCGGACGGGGTGAGCGGGGCAGGAGGAGACGGCTCGACTGAGGGCATCGTTCCAGTCTGGCCGGTGGGGAGGACCAGCGCCGGGAGGCTTGGTTGGCCGATAGCGTGAGTCTTCATGGACCTGACCGCGGAGGAAGTACGGGTGCTGGGCAGCCTTATCGAAAAGGAGCTGACCACCCCCGAGCAGTACCCGCTCACCACCAACTCCCTCCGTCTGGCCTGCAACCAGAAGACCAACCGGGAGCCGGTGGTCGAACTCAGCGAAGTTGAGGTCGACCAGGCAATGTTGCGGTTGCGTCAGGCCGGCCTGGCCCGCACCGTCAACGCCCAAGGGATGCGGGCCTCCAAGCACAAGCAGGTGCTCGGCGAGGCCTACCGCCTGGATACCAAGACGATCGCGGTGCTCGGGGTGCTGATGGTTCGTGGCCCCCAGACAGTGGGGGAGCTGCGCACCCGCACCGACCGGGCGTCCGCCTTCGACTCCTTGGCGGAGGTTGAACGGGTGCTGGCCGACCTGGCCG
>JANPEN010000475.1:0-2425 GCA_031422955.1 Acidimicrobiia bacterium | reverse complement strand
CGACGCAGATCGTCGTCGTCGGAACCGCGCACGGGACGCTGAAGGTCGAAACCCAGCTCCTCGGCGGTGCGGAAGATGTCCTCGTCGAGCTCTCGCAACTCGATCTCGGCGCCGTCCGCCGCCCGAACCTCCACGTTGAGGCAGAGGGCCAGCATCTCCTTGATGAGCACCTTGAAGCTCTCGGGAATGCCGGGCTCGGGGATGTTCTCGCCCTTGACGATGGCCTCATAGACCTTGACCCGGCCCAACACATCGTCGGACTTGATGGTCAACAACTCTTGCAGGCAGTAGGCGGCGCCGTAGGCCTCGAGGGCCCACACCTCCATCTCCCCAAAGCGCTGGCCGCCGAACTGCGCCTTACCGCCCAGCGGCTGCTGGGTGATCATCGAGTAGGGACCGGTCGAGCGGGCGTGGATCTTGTCATCAACAAGGTGGGCGAGCTTGAGGATGTAGATGTAGCCAACCATGACCGCGTTGTCATAAGGCTCGCCGGTGCGACCGTTAAAGAGCTTGGCCTTGCCATCGGGCTGGATGAGGCGGACCCCATCGAGGGACTCCGGATGCAGGTTCTCCAGCAACCGCTTGATGGTGGGGTGCTTTCCGGCCCGCTCGACCTCGTCCCACTTGGCCCCGTCGAATACCGGGGTGGCGATGAAGGTGGCAGGAGTGGTGGTCGGCCGGGTCTTGGTCTCGGTGCCTCGAATGGGCTCCTGGCCGACGTCGACCACGCCATCGCCGTTAAGGTCCCAACCCCAGCGGGCGGCGTAGCCCAGGTGGGATTCGAGCACCTGGCCCACGTTCATGCGGGAGGGCACCCCCAAAGGGTTGAGGATGATGTCGACCGGGGTGCCGTCGGCCAGGTGGGGCATGTCCTCGATAGGCAGAATCTTGGAGATAACGCCCTTGTTGCCGTGACGCCCGGCCAGCTTGTCTCCCACGGAGATCTTGCGCTTTTGGCCTACATACACCCGGACCAGCTGATTCACGCCGGGGGGCAGCTCGTGATGCTCATCGCGAGAGAACACCCTGACGTCGATGACCTTGCCACTCTCACCGTGGGGGACCTTGAGGGAGGTGTCACGCACCTCCCTGGCCTTCTCCCCGAAGATGGCCCGTAGAAGGCGCTCCTCCGGGGTGAGCTCGGTTTCGCCCTTGGGGGTGACCTTGCCTACCAGCACGTCGCCGGCGCCGACCTCAGCGCCCACCCGGATGATCCCCCGCTCGTCCAAATCGGCCAGGATCTCCTCGGAGAGGTTAGGGATGTCCCTGGTGATCTCCTCCGGACCCAGCTTGGTGTCGCGGGCATCGATCTCGTGTTCGTGGATGTGTATCGACGTCAGCACGTCGTCTTTCACCATCCGCTCCGACAGGATGATGGCGTCTTCGAAGTTGTAGCCCTCCCAAGGCATGAAGGCGACCAACAGGTTCTTGCCTAGGGCCAGCTCACCTTTGTCCGTGGAAGGCCCGTCGGCCAGGAGGTCGCCAGCGGAAACCCGCTGGCCTTCGAACACCCTGGGCTTTTGGTTGATGCAGGTGTCCTGGTTGGAGCGTTCGAACTTGAGCAAACGACTGGTGCGCCGACCCAGCCGGTCGTAATCGATGGTGATGGTGCGACCAGAGACCTCGACCACGGTGCCGTCGTCTTCGGCGAGGAGCATGTCCGCGGCGTCGCGAGCGGCGCGGGCTTCGATACCGGTACCGATGTAGGGAGCCTCGGCCCGCACCAGCGGAACCGCCTGGCGCTGCATGTTGGCCCCCATAAGGGCGCGGTTCGCATCGTCATGTTCCAGGAAAGGGATAAGGGCAGTGGCCACCGAGATGATCTGCTTAGGCGACACGTCCATCATCTGGACCTCGATGGGCGGCACTGAGGAGATCTCCGTTGTGGCGCCGAAGAACACGTCTCGCTCTAGCTGCAACTTCAGATCCGACAGCGATGCGGCCTGGGGTGAACGCCTAGCCAGCACCCTGTCGACCGCGAAATGGCCATCAGGATGCAACGGCACGTTGGCCTGGGCGACGACGTAGTCCTCCTCCTCGTCGGCGGCGAGGTAGGTGATCTCATCGGTCACCCTCCCGTCAACCACCTTGCGATAGGGGGACTCGATGAAACCGAAGGCGTTGACCCGCCCGTAGGAGGCAAGGGCACCGATGAGGCCGATGTTGGGCCCCTCCGGCGTCTCGATCGGGCACATGCGGCCGTAGTGGCTGAAGTGGACGTCTCGAACCTCGAAACCAGCCCGCTCCCGGCTCAGGCCGCCGGGGCCCAGGGCCGAAAGGCGACGGCGGTGGGTCAAACCCGAGAGCGGGTTGACCTGGTCCATGAACTGGCTGAGCTGGGAAGTCCCGAAGAACTCCTTGATAGCGGCCACCACCGGGCGAATATTGATCAGTGTCTGAGGGGTGATCGCCTCGACGTCCTGGG
>JANPEN010000474.1:0-2011 GCA_031422955.1 Acidimicrobiia bacterium | reverse complement strand
CCTGATCGGTCCCGGAGCCCGCTCATAATCACGGCATCCACAACGTCCGACCGCGCCCAGGAACCGGCGGACTGCAGCGGGCTCGGCGCCCGGAGACGCGACGACGGTGAGCGCTCCTGGGTTGGGGCGTAGTCTCCGGTGCGTGCTTCGCCCGTCCGGGACTGTGACTTTTATGTTCACGGATATCGAGGGTTCAACGCGCCGTTGGGAGGCTGATCCCGAGGGCATGCGTTCGGCGTTGGCCGCTCATGACGAGGTGCTGCGCTTGGCCGTGGAGGCTCACGGCGGTTGGTTGTTCAAGCACACCGGTGATGGGGTGTGCGCGGCGTTCTCGGTGGCTGGGGACGCGGTGGCCGCCGCGGTGGATGCGCAGGGCCGGTTGGGTTTGCCGGTGCGGATGGTGGTCGCGACCGGCGACGCGGAGTTGCGTGGGGAGGATTATTCGGGCCGGCGTTGAATCGGGCGGCGCGGGTGATGGCGGCGGGCCATGGCGGGCAGGTTCTGGTCGCCAACTCCACCGCGGCGTTGCTGTCGGGCGTCGGTGTGGTTGATTTGGGTGAGCGTCGTCTGCGGGACCTTTCCGGGGCGGAGCATCGGTCGCCCAGATGCCGCTATCAGCTACGCCCACACCGCCGCGACGCTCGAAGCGGAGGGCCGCCACGACCCCTTCGAACGCGGCTGGAGCGAGATAATGGAGGGTTCGGTTACCGTCTGACCGGCCGGTTGGACCGCTGGCTCGAGATCTGCGCCGAGCTGGCAGAAGGCGATGCACTAGGACTGTAGGATGGGCGCCGTGGACGTGATCGATGTGGCCTGGTTGGATCAGCTCGCTGATGTGGCCGGCGCGAAGGTCGAGGTCGACCAAGACGGAGGAGTGTGCGTATCGCCGGCATCGGATGGCCACGTGATCGCCGCGACACGACTCGCTGTCCAGTTGGCTGCGCAGATCCCCGCCGATGTGGAGGTCCTTGTCGAGGGTCCCCGCTGGTCCCCGGTCGGTGATGCCGGCCCGTCTTACGTCCCCGATCTGGTGGTGATCGCCAAGACCGCGCTTGCCCGACCGGACCGGGAGTACTCGCTTTCGCCGCCGCCGATCCTGGTCGTGGAGATCCTGTCGCCGTCTACCAGTCGCCGTGATCTCGGCGAGAAAGCTGACGGCTATTACCTTGGTGGGGCGACGGTGTATTGGACTATTGAACTTCCGGGGCTGGCTGATGTCGATCGGCCATCGATGGTGATCCGTGATCGAGGCCCGGACGGTTGGGAGCCCACGGGCCGACCACAGCAAGGGCAGCTGTCGTTCCTCCCCGGGTCCCCGTTCACAACGACGGTCATGATCGATCTCGACGGACTCGCAAGCTGACCGACTCCCACTCAGCTCCGCCTGCTGTGAACGTGGTCGCCGTGATGAGCCAGACCCACCACGCCCGCGCCGAGAGCCTCGTCGCCTACGTGCCCGAGGCCGACCCGTTCCGACACACCTTGGCTAAGTTCTTCGGCGTCTGACACGCGATGAAAGCAGCTCTGATGGGTCTCGAAGACAAGCTCGCCGGCTGGATCGGTCCGTCGAGCGCGACGGAGCAGGACAAGCAGGACCGCACGGAGCGCATGGTCAAGGAGGCCATCTCCGCATGGTCGGGTCTCGCGACAGCGAACTTGAGCGTCTACGCCAAGGGCTCCTACCCCAACAACACCAACGTGCGCACCGACAGCGACGTCGACAGAGCGGTGCAGTGCCACGACGTCCAGTACCGGGAAGAAGCGAACCCCGGCACCCCCGGCGGCCCCTACGCCGACCTCGCCGTGTTCTTCGATCGCAACGAACAACCCGAGATCGCCGCCACCCTCTACGGCGCCAGCAACCACCCCAGCAGCAGGCCACTACTCAACCGTCTACGCACCGTTGAGGACCACCTCCGCGAGATGCTCGGAGATAGCGCGTTCAACGAACACGCGGCAGCAGGGGCGGCCCTGGAACTCGCCGACGCCGTCCGCTACGCCCGCGACCAGA
>JANPEN010000473.1:0-5126 GCA_031422955.1 Acidimicrobiia bacterium | reverse complement strand
CCACGACCGACCCCGCGACGGCCAGTTCGACGACCGAGGCGACCGGGGCAGAGACGCGGGCAAGGACCGGGGCAGAGACGGGCAGAGGGACAGGGACGGGGACGGGCGACCCCGAGCAGGTGCTAGCTCAGCTGGTCAGCGAGGGGCTGCACGCCCTCAGCCACCGGCCGGAGCTCACCCAGAGCTTGAACCAGGCCATCGATGGGCTGGTGGATCTGGACGGCCGGGACGGTCCAGGGGTGTACCGCGCCGAAGAGGCGGTGGCGGAGGTGCTCCTTCCGCTGGTGAACCTGCGCTGGGAGCAGGGCTGGGAGCCGGCCGATCTGGTCCACGTGGTCCGCCGCCAGTCCAACGCCCGGCTCACCCGGCTGGCGGTCGCCACCGTCGCCGACAGCGCATCGGCGCTGCCGATAGCGAAGGCACCACCCCGCTGGATCGACCAGCTCGAAGCACTGGCCGTCACCACCGGCGCGGCCCCAGCGGGCGCGCCGACCAACGTGGTGACCCGCTGGCGGGTGCAGGAACGCTTGGGCGTGGCCGAGTCCCTGGAAAACGGGCTGCGCCTCGCTTGCATCCTCCGAGACCTGCCGAGCTTGGAACCGTTGGAGCAGCCGCCCTCCCGCTGGGGTCAAGCTCCGTCCAACACGATGGGCTCAGGTTGGCGCCACGGGACGAACTCGGCCCCGGAACCGAAGGTGCTTGGCACCATTCGGGCGCTGCTGGCCAAGGCGGAGTCCACCTCGTTCTCGGCCGAGGCAGAGGCCTTCACGGCTAAGGCCCAGGACCTGATGAGCCGTCACGCCATCGATGCCGCCGTGCTGGCCGCCCGGGCGCCACGGGATCTCAGCAGTGAGGTGGCACCGACCCGGGTCCACATCGACAACCCCTACGGCAAGGAAAAGGCCCAGCTCCTGGCCATCGTGGCCGACATCAACGGCGGCAGGGTGGTGTGGGACGACCAGCTTGGGCTCGCCACCTTGGTCGGCTTCCCCCTCGATCTGGAGTTGGTCGAGCTGCTGTTCACCTCGCTGCTGATCCAGGCCACCCAGGCGGCCACGTCGGCCGCCCAGACCTCGCCTCACAGCCGTTCGCCGTCGTTTCGACGGGCGTTCCTGCTCGCCTACGGCGTGCGCATCGGCGAGCGGCTCCGGCACTCCCACCAGCAGGCCGGCCGGGCGGCCGAGCACCAGTACGGCACCGCCCTGGTGCCCATCATGGCCGAACGGCGAGATGCGGTGGGAACGGTGACGGATCGGCTGTTCCCCGACTCCCGGCCCATGCGTCCCCGTATGGTCGACGCCCAAGGCTGGAACGCCGGCCGCCTCGCCGCCAATCTGGCCGACATCCGCGCTGCCAGGGCCGCCTTGAACTGAGCCGCCCCACCCAACCGCCGCCGCCCTCGCCGCCACCCGGCCAGCTCAACTCGGGCGGTGGGCCCGAAGGGCAGCCAGGACAAGCTCGTGGACATCGTCAGGCGAGCGCAGACCCGCCTCGCCCTGGTCAACCTGGCGAGGGCCGGGCGGGCGGGCGCAGTCGATCACCACCACGTTGTCCACCAAGCGCTCGGCGTCGAGGTATCGCTGGCGGGCGGTGGCCAACAGGCTTTGCGAGCGCTCATAAACATCGGGCGCCTCCTCACGCCCACCGCCGCTGGGCCTGCGATGGGAACGGTCCTTGGACACCCCCGGGGCAACGTCGAGCACCACGGTGAGTTGTGGCAAGGGCAGCCGGAGTTGGCCATGCTCGAGTTCCAACACCCAGCGGAACAGCTCATCGGCCTGCTCTGGGGGTACCCGGGAGGACTGATAGACAGCGTTGGAGAGCGTGTAACGATTGGCCAGCCAATAGTCAACCGTGCGGTCGAGCACGGCCATGGCGCTCCAGCGATCCAGGGCGTACCACAAGGCCATGGAGCGAGGATCGAGCGTGGCGGCGGACTGGGCACCGTGGCCGTCGAGTAACTGGCGGATGCTGCGCCCAAAAAACGACTCATAACGGGGAAAGGATAAGACCGCGACCGTGGCCCCCGCAGCCGCCAACACCGCCCGCAAACGCTCGGTTTGGGTGGTCTTGCCGGCCCGATCGATGCCCTCAATGGCCACCATGAATGGCCCGGACCCGGCCCCGCGGTCACGCACCTCGTCTTGCTGCAAGCAAGCCAACCTAGCGCCGCCGCCGAGGTCCCGCCGAGGTCAGCGGACCGCCACCGCCGCGCCCACCTCAAGGCCTTCCTGCACGCAGGTGTTGTCCACGTCCAGGCTGGTGGCCCGCTGGGCGTCTCGAGGCCACCGCAGATCATCGAAAGGCCGGCCGCGGTGCATGGTGCAGGTGTTGTCCCATACGACCACGTCGTTGACCCGCCATCGGTGGGAGTACACGAACTGGCGTTGCGTGGCGTGGGCGGTCAACTGCTCGATCAAGGCCACCGCTTCGGTGTCCGCCATGTCCACGATGTGCCCGGCGTGGGAGGCGACATAGATGGAGCGCCGACCGCTGGACCGATGGGTACGCACCAGGGCCTGGGGTACCCGCGGGTAGGAAGCGTTCTCCTCCTCGCTCATCTCGAAACCAAGCTTGGCCCGGGATATGGCAATGGAGTGGATGGCGACGCGACCCTCGATCCGCCGGCGAAAATCTTCCGCCAATGCGTCCCACGCGGCTGCCATATCGGCGAACTCAGTCATCCCGCCGACAGGGGGAATTGACCGCATGTACAGCAAAGAGGCGTTGGCGGGAATGTGTTTGAAGGAGCTGTCGGTGTGCCACAAGCGGTTGGCCCGCTGGAACTGACCCAGCCGGTTACCCGCAGTCATGACGTTGCCGTCGGGATCGAGGTTGGATACATCCGCGATTTCGGGCGGCACCCGCTTAGCGGTAGCGGCGGCCATCTGCACGATCATGGAGCGATCGATAGCTCCGAAGCGTCGGGCAAAGGCAACGTGTTGGTCTTGGCTCAGGTGCTGATCGGGAAAGATCAGCACCGAGTACCGGTGGTAGGCCTGTTCGATCTGGAGCCAATCCGCCTCACCGAGCGGTAGGGACAAATCGACATCGCCGATCTCGGCCACGAAGTTCTCGGTGACCGGCCAGATCTCCGCGCCCATGGGTTCCTCCCTCGGTGCCGTCTCGGCGGTTGAACGCTGCGGCTCCCAAAGCGTAGCGGCACAGTCAGGTAGGGTGCCGCGATGAAACTCGAGGGTGAGTACGAGCCGTCCCCGGTGGCCTGGGTGCGCGAACAGGCCGAGGCCTATGAGGCCTCGGCTGGCCAGCAGGCCAACACCTTGCGAGACACCGGTCTCCCCGTCATCGTGGTCACGGTGCGGGGCCGCACGAGCGGCAAGCTGCGCAAGGTGCCGCTCATGCGGGTCGAGCACAACGGCGAGTATGCCTTGGTCGGATCGATGGGAGGAGCACCCCGCAACCCGGTGTGGGTGTACAACCTGGAGGCCTACCCCACCGCGGTGACGGTGCAAGACGGTCCCGAGCCCATGGCCGTGCAGATACGCAAGGTAGAAGGCGACGAGCGGGCCCAATGGTGGGAACGGGCGGTGGCCGCCTTTCCGCCCTACGCCGAGTACCAGACGCGCACCGAGCGCACCATACCGGTGTACATCGCCACCCCGGTGTCCTGAACTCAGCCACAGACCAACGTGTAGATATCCCGCCCGCCCTCGGGTAGGGCAAAATCCTGCCAGCTGGCGCCGCCATCGAAAGTGGCCCACACGTCACCCCGGCGGGTGGCGCACCACAGCTCCGCCGGATTGGTAGGACTGGGCGCCACCTGCATCATGGTGGAGGCCGCCGGTGGCTCGATGCAATCGAAACGTTGCCAGCTCGCCCCCAGGTCCTCGCTCCGATAGACGTGGCCTTGCACCCCGACGGACTCGTCGGACAGGGCCGCGTACAGCACCCTGGGATCGTGGGGGGACACCCGCACGTCGCGGCAGTAGGTCAGCGGCGAGAAACGGCCCACATCCAGGCTCTGCCACTGGGTGCCGCCATCGTCGCTGCGGAAAATGCCCATCCGCAGCCCGATGAAAGCCGCACCGGGGGCGGCTGCGCTCAGCACCACCTTGTGGATGTCGAGCATGCCCTCCGCTTCGGTGTCGCTGAACAGGCGGCTTTTGTAACGGTCCTGGGCGGCCAAGGCCTCCAAGGCATCGGTGGTGTCGGTCCAGCTGAAGCCGCCATCAACGCTGTGCATCATCCCGCCCACCTCAACGCCGGCCCAGAGGTCATTGGGGTCAAGGGGGTTCACGGCCAGGGAGATGAGTCGAGTGGGGAACCCCATGTCCAAACGTTCGGGGATGGCGGCCTGCTCAAGCAGTTCCCACTGGGTTCCCCCTCCGCAGCTGCGATACACGGCGGCTGGGGCGGTGCCAACGTAGAGTCGGTCATGGTTCTGTGGGTCGAACCCCATCGACCATACCGTTCGGTACTGTCCGGGGAGCGGGAACAACTCCCAGCTGTTGCCGCCGTCGCCGGAGCGGTAGGGGCCCGCTTCGGTACCGCACCACACCGTGGCCGGGTCGGAGGGATCCACCGCCACCGCCCGCACTTGGGCCGCCTCGGGCAGACCACCGCCGAGGCGTTCCCACTGCTTGGAACCCTCAGCCAGGCGGAACAACCCACCTTGGTGGTCGGGCGCGTTTCGGCCGAAACGAGAAGCCCCTGCGAAAACTCGGCTGTGGGTCCACGGTTCGGTGTGGCTCATGCACTCCCCCTCGTTGTCGACCCCGCTCGTTGGGAGGCGAGTGGCGCAGCGGATCCGCGGCAGAACCTTAGGGCCAACCACGCCCAGCGGGGTACCGCGGCGCCGACCGCGGGGTCCATACCCGTCGCTGTCGGCCTAGGCTATTTCCATGGCGGTTAGGAAAAGGCAGTTACTCGGCGTCGTCGCGGGCTTCTGTGGGCTTATCGGGTCGCTTCTGATCATGCGATGGTCGAGCGGCACGGTGCCCGCTCAGGCCCTGGCCGCGCCCATACGGATCATGCCGTTGGGCGATTCCATCACTCAGGGTGGCGGGCCCGACCACAGCTACCGGGGATTCCTGCAGCAGCAGCTCAACGCAGCCGGCTACAGCTACGACTTCGTCGGCTCCTACGGAAACATCGTGCCCCCAGGC
>JANPEN010000472.1:0-9330 GCA_031422955.1 Acidimicrobiia bacterium | reverse complement strand
CCCGGGAACGGGCTGGCGACTGGTCCGATCCAAGCGGTACGGGTCTACCGTGGTTCACTTCGCCCGGCGCAATGACCCAGTCGGCGGTGATGTAGTCGGCGGTGATGCAGTCGAACCCGGCACCCCTGTAACCGGCACCCGTATAACCGGCACTGCTGTCACTGAAAGTGAGCAGAACACGTGACCACCGCTCTGGTCCCTGGCAGCTTCAACCCCATCCACTTGGGCCATGTCGCCATCATCGAGACGGTGGCGGCCACCTTCCATCGGGTCATCGTCGCCGCCGTGGGCAACCCCAGCAAGGCTCCCGATCCCTTCAGCCTCGAACAGCGTCGGGCCCTGATCGAAGCGAGCGTCGCCCACCTGGCCAACGTGGAGACCGCCATCGGTTCAGGACTGGTGGTGGACCTGGCCCGAGCGCTCGGTGCCGACGTCATCGTCAAGGGCCTGCGGGGCCTGGCCGACTTCGAGACTGAGGTGCAAATGGCCCACATGAACCGGACCATGGCCGGTATCCCGACCCTCTTCGTGCCGACCAGCCTCGAGCACGGTCACCTGGCCTCTAGCCTCATCCGGGAGATCGCTCGGCTGGGAGGTACAGTCGACGCCATGGTCCCAACCCCGGTGGCCCATGCCCTCGACCTTCTCGCCGAGCGCGCCCGGCCGCACAGCCCAGGATCGCTGCCCAGTCCAGGATCGTCATGAACGACAGCGACATCGACCGTTCGCTGGGCGACGAGGACACCCTGGGCGATGTGGCCAACCTGCCCAAGACCGAGACCGAGAAGCTGATCCGACGGGTGCTCGACATCGTCGAATCGGCCCGGCCGGTACCGTTGTCGACCTCGGCCATGATCAACAAGGACGAGGTCCTTGTTCTGCTGGAACAGGCCATCGACACCTTCCCCACGGAGCTACGAGAGTCGCGTTGGCTGCTCAAGGAACGAGCGGAGTTTCTGGCCAAAGCCCGCTCCGATGGCGAAGAGTTGGTGGGTCGGGCCAGGGCCAGGGTCGAGCACATGGTGCAGCGCTCCGAGGTGGTGCGGGCGGCGGAGACGCGAGCCCGCCAGATCGTGGGGTCCGCCGAAGCCGACGCTCGCCGCATGCGCCTGGAGTGTGAGGATTACTGCGACAAGAAGTTGGGCAGCTTCGAGATCGTGCTGGAGCGCACCATGAAGCTGGTAGCTCAGGGACGGGAGAAATTGCAGCTCAGCTCCAGTCGGACCGAGGATCCCTTCGACGTGGGGGAGACCGCTGGGGTCCGAAACGGCCGCGAGGAACCTCCTGCCGGTTTTTTTGATCAAGACGGCTGAGGCCCTGCCGGACCCCTGCGAACCGGCTAGGCCAATTCGGCCCTGAGCCAACTGGCCCGCCTTATCAGTTGGCCCGCCTGAGCAGTTCCGCCATGAGGAAGACGGGGATCGCGTGACCGGACAACGTGAGTCTTTGCCAATCAGCGTTTCCCACGTGCTGCGCGGCGCGGGCGTGCGCCACCCGCTGCAACGCTGGGTGGAGGTCGACGAGCTCAGCGTTGGCGACGCAGTCATCGAAGCCGACACCCCCATTGAGGTGGAGCTGATCTTCGAAGCCACCGGGAACTCAGTGGTGGCCTCGGGCGAGTTGCGTACGGTGGCGCGTTGCTGCTGTCGGCGCTGCTTGGAGACCTTCCTGGCGCCCATCGTCGCCCCGGTACGGGAGATCTTCGAGGTCAAACCGGTGGAGGGGGAGACCTACCCGCTACACGCCGAGCATGTCGACCTGGTCCCCCTGGTGCGCGACGCCTTGCTGTTGGCCTTGCCCTTAGCCCCCCTTTGCCGGCTCGACTGTCCGGGCCCAGCCCCCGAGCTGTTTCCCACTGGGCTCGAGGACACGACGGTGGTGTTGGACCCGCGCTGGGCCGCACTCGATCAGCTCAAGCCGGACGGCTGAGCAGGCCGATCAGGCCGATCAGTCCGAGTGGCTCCCTGGTCGGGTTACCGACGGGATCACCGGTGGGATCACCGGTGGGATCGCCGGTGGGATCGCCAAGCGCCAGCCGAGCCGATAAGCTCCAGCGCTCGTGCCCGCCCGACCGGGCCGTCTGAACGCGTGCGAGGAACGACGTCATGCCCGTCCCAAAGAAGAAGACCTCCAAAGCCAAGACTCGCAGCCGTCGCGCTGCCGCTTGGACGCTCGATGTCCCCTCTCGCAGCCTCTGCCCTCGTTGCGGTTCGGCCAAGTTGCCCCACGTGGTCTGCCGGGCTTGTGGCTGGTACGCCGGCCGCCAGGCCATCGAGATCAACTGACGGCCGAGCCGAACCGACGCTGCCGATCAGCTCCAGCTTGCGACCGCCGCCCCCCACCCTGACCAGGTTCGACGTGTCCCGGTGAGCCCGACCCGGGCCGTTTCCAACCGGGCCGATTTGAGCCGCGCCCCCGCCCCCCGCGGCAGCTCCTCGAAGGCGGATTCGGCTGGCCCCACTACGTTCGCCGAGCTGAGCCCGGCGCTGGCCGCGCTGAGTCGCCGCGCCGGGCACCTGCCCATCGTCATCGACGCCATGGGGGGTGATCATGCCCCGGCGGAAATGGTGGCCGGTGCCCGGCTGGCCTGGGCGGCCGACGTGCCCGTCGTGCTCATCGGCCGGCCCGAGGAGCTCCTGGACACGGGCGAGGTGCCCGTGGTGGCCGCGAGGGAGATCATCGCCATGGACGCCGACGCCGGGGCCAGCGTGCGCAGGCTGAAGGATTCCTCGCTCGTGCGTTGCGCCGAGGCCGTGCGCGACGGGCGGGCCAGTGCCATGGTCAGTGCGGGCAACACCGGGGCGGCCATGGCCGCTGCCCTTTTGCGTATGGGGCGCATCCGCGGCATCGCCCGACCCGCCATCGCCATACCCATCGCCACCCCCGGTGGGGTGCCCACCATCATGCTCGACGCCGGGGCCAACGCCGATTGTCAGCCCGATTGGCTGGTCCAGTTCGCTCAGATGGGGGCGGTCTACGCCCGCTTGCGTTTCGGTGTGGAGCAGCCGCGTATCGGCCTGCTCTCCATTGGCGAGGAATCTGTCAAAGGCAACCAGCTGGTCAAAGACACCCAGCGGCTCATGACGGCGGACAGCGCCTGGCTGGAGGCTCCCCGTGCTCGTTTCATCGGCAATGTAGAGGGCCGTGACCTCATGTCCACCGAGGTGGATGTGGTGGTAGCGGACGGTTTTACTGGCAACGTGGCGCTCAAGTCCCTGGAAGGGGCGCTCATCGGTATGGTGAAGACCATGGAGCTGCTGGCCGCGGGGGACTCCGTGATCCTCGACGCCGCCCGTCGCCTCCACGCCGAGCTCGACCCTGAGAACGCCGGTGGGGGGATGCTGCTGGGGGTGCGGGGGGTTTGCATCATCAGCCACGGTTCATCCTCCGCCCAGGCAGTGTTCAACGCCGTACGTCTGGCCCAAGACACGGTGCTGGCGGACACCGTGGGTGCCATTACCGCCATGTCCGCGGCAGCGGATCGTGCCGAGGGTTCCGCCCCGCGGCCAGCCCGCCGGGCAGGCTCGGGCCAAGAAGCCGATTAGGATCAGCCGACTCTGTACGACGGCGAGCGGGCAGTTGCCCACGCCGCCGAGCGAGCCGACCAGAACGGAGCTGCGAGTGCCTGCCGAAACCCATTTGACCCAAGGACCGGTGTCGCGGGCGGAGGTTTTCGCCATCGTTCGCGACCGCTTGGCCGATATCTTGGAGATCGAGCCAGACGCCATCGAGGAGAGCGCCTCCTTCCGCGATGACCTTGATGCTGACTCCTTGGCCTTGATCGAGCTGGTCGAGGCGATTGAAGAGGAGTTGGCCGAACGTACGGTCGGCTTTCGCATCGAAGACGACGATCTCGAAGATCTCAAGACCGTCCGTGACGCCGTCGACTACGTTGTCGGACGCCTCAACTGATTCTCGGTCCCCGACGGAGGATCTCCGCACCCTGGCGCTGCGTTTGGGCCACGCCTTTGCCGACCCCGGTTTGCTGGAACAGGCATTCCGCCACCGGTCGTGGTGCGCGGAGAACGAGGGGCCGTCCAACGAGCGGCTGGAGTTCCTTGGCGATTCGGTGTTGGGGTTGGCCGTCACTGATTACGCCTACGCGACCTATCCGCAGTTGCCGGAGGGCTCTTTGGCCAAGGTCAGAGCGGGTGTGGTCAGCGCCGTCAGCCTGGCCGGGTTGGCTCGGGAGCTGGATCTTGGGTCCCATCTGCTGGTCGGGCGGGGCGAAGAGTCCACCGGCGGCCGGGAGAAGGCCTCGCTGTTGGCCGACGCTTTGGAAGCAATCATCGGCGCGGTGTTCGTCGACGGCGGCTGGCAGGCGGCTCGCCGCCTTGTGATCGACCTGCTGGAGCCTCGCATCGCCATCGCCGCCGACGGGCCCGGCGTGCAGGACTATAAGACTCGTCTGCAGGAGCTGGTCGCCCAACGTGACGACGGCGCCCTGCACTACGCCATGACCGAGGACGGTCCTGACCACGACAAGTGGTTCGTGGCCGCAGTGGTGGTCGGCGCCGACGCGCTGGGCACCGGGTCGGGCAAATCGAAGAAGCAAGCGCAACAGGCCGCTGCGCAGGATGCCTGGGAACGGCTGGTCCGAAGGACCGGGGAGAGAACGGACGTCGATGCTCGAGCTACCTGAGATCGAGACCTTGCGTCGCGAGACTGAGCGGGAGATTGGCGGGCGCAAGTTGAAGGCGATCACCGTGGATCCCGATCATCTGGCGTCAGGCCTGCAAGAGGCAGAACTGAAGCGGGTCGAGGGGGTCAAGGTCACCGCCGTCAAGCGGCGCATGGGCCATTTGGTGATGAACCTGGAGACGGGGGACCGGGTGGTTATCGCCGCCGCCAGTGGCATCGCCCTGCGGAGGGCCAAGGGCGACGAGCCGCTGTGGGCGGAGTTCACCTTCACCCAGGGCGGACCGTTGCGGATGCTGGCCGGGATGGGTGACCCCAAGGTGGACCTGCTCACCTTGGCCGAGCTGGAGGCCAAGCTGCCTCTCCGCGGTGCCATCGACCTGGCCGAGCAGGCCGTGTCCTGGGTGGTGTTCGCCCGGGCCCTGGTCGGTGCCGGCGGCTCGTTGCGCGGCCTGTTGATGGATCCGGCAGTGATCGAGGGTGTTGGTGCCCTTTATGCCGATGAGATCCTGTGGCAGGCAGGGCTGCGACCGGACCGACGGGCGGAGAAGCTGGGTAGCCAAGAGCTGCGCCGGCTCTATCGCGCTACCGCTGAGGTGATGCACGACTCACTCAAAGCTGGGGGGGCCACCACCGCGGCCAACAAGTTCACTGACCTCGGTGGAGGTTCTGGCAGCTTCCAGGACCAGATCGAGGTCTATGGGCGAGACGGTCAGCCGTGCAAGCGTTGTCGGGGCACGGTGGTGCTTGAGAAGTTCGAAGGTAAGCCCACCTACCGCTGCGCCGAATGCCAGGTATGAGCGGAGAACGTCGCGCCCTCAGTACGTCTCCAGCGGGTCGTTGTCGGCTGACAGATGGTGGACGTTGTTGAGGCTGTGGAGCGCCCTGACCTCGCCCTTAGCTCGGACCAGGTGGGTGGAGGCGTGGGCGGGCCTGAAAAACATGGCGGTGCTCACCCCCAGGATTTCGCCTACGTAGGCGTTGATCACCCCGCCGTGACAGGCCACCACGACCCGCTGGCCGACGTGGGAGGCAACGATGCCTTCGATCACGTTGACCACCCGGTGACGGAACTCCTCGTTGCGTTCGCTGCCGGGGTACACGTCCCAGGTGCGGTGGCGCACGAAACGCTCGCGGGCACCCTTGAGAACCAGTTCGCTCAGCACATCAGCTGGGTGGGCGTCCTGGGGTAGGTCCCGAAAGGTCTCGACCTCGCGTAGATCGTCGACAACCTCAACCTCTAGTTGATGGTGAGCGGCGATGGCCTGCCCGGTGTGGTGCGCTCGCAGCAGACGCGAGCTGTAGACGGCGTCGATCCCGGGTCGGGCCAGGGCCACGCCTACCGCCTGGGCTTGGCGACGGCCGATGTCCGACAGCGGCGGATCCACCCATTCCGAGACCGTTGAGGAGACAGGGTCGGGCCAGACCTGCTGGCCGTGGCGCACCAGGATCAGCTCGGTCAGTTCCTCGGCATCGGTCAGAAAGGCCCGGTCCATCGCGGTGGGAGGACGGCGAGGGGTCGGGGGGATTTCGCTCATCCACTCAGCATGGCCGGGCCTGCACCCCTGTACCCAGCACCGCCAGCAGCACGCCCAGCCCAGCCCAGCCCAGCGTGTCGGGGACGGGGGGCCTGACTAGCATCACTACCTCCTTCGTTAGCCGTGGCGTCCGGTCGTGGCAACCTGCGGCCGAAGATCACCTTGCGGAACCCATGTTTCTGAAATCACTGCAAATCCGCGGCTTCAAGTCCTTCGCCGACAAAGCGTTGCTCGAGCTGGAACCGGGTATCACGGTCGTGGTCGGACCCAACGGGTCGGGTAAATCGAACGTGGTGGACGCCATCGCGTGGGTGCTGGGCGCCCAGGCGCCGACCTCAGTGCGTTCCCAGAAGATGGACGACGTGATCTTCGCCGGCACCTCCAAGCGGGCTGCTCTGGGGCGAGCCGAGGTGTCCCTCACCATCGACAACTCCGCGGGCCTATTGCCGGTGGACTTCACCGAGGTGACCATCACCCGCACCCTGTTCCGCAGCGGCGACAGCGACTACGCCATCAACGGGGTGACGTGCCGCCTGCTGGACATTCAGGACCTGCTCTCCGATGCCGGGGTGGGTCGTAACCAACACGTGATCGTGTCCCAGGGCCAGATCGACGCCATCCTCAACGCCAGGCCCGAGGAACGGCGTTCCATCATCGAGGAGGCAGCCGGCATCCTCAAGTACCGCCGGCGCAAGGAACGGGCCGAACGACGTCTGGCCGCCACCGAGGTGGACCTGTCCCGGGTCAACGATCTGCAGCGTGAGATCCGTCGTCAGCTGCGCCCGCTGGAGAAGCAGGCCCTGGCCGCCGAGGAGCATGAGGCGTTGGCCAGCGAGTTGCGGGCCCTCCAACGCTACGTCGCTGGCCAGGAACTCATGACGCTGCGTGAGCGCCTGGTGGGGGTGCATGCCCGCCGGGCCACCGCCCAGCGCCGGGCCGAGCAGATCAGCCACGACCTGGTCGGGTTGGATGCCCGACTGGGCCAGACCGAAGCCGAGCTACGCCGTCATGGGGGACGCGAGGTGGGCGAGCTCCTAGCCCGATTCGACACCGGCCAGGAACGAGTCCGCGGCCTCGGCGCGCTGCTGGCCGAGCGCCAACGCGGCGCTCAGCGGCTGGCGTCGTTGCGGTTCGACGAGGACGTCACCGCCGGCTTGAGCCTGGAGGTTGACGAAGTCGATCAGGCTCTTGAGGAGGCTTACGAGCTGGTGGCGTCGCTCGAACCCCTACGGGTCGAGGCCGTCGTCATTGAGGCCACTGTGGTGACTGAACGCGAGGCACTGTTGGCACCCGTGGAAGGCGGGATCGATCCCGTGGTGGCCAGAGCCGGTGAGGTGCGCCGGGAGCTGTCGGGGTTGCGGTCGGGGCTGGAACGAGCCGGCGGCGAGGTCGGCCGTCTGGGCGACCGGCAGCGTTCGCTGCAGCAACGCCTGGTCGACCTGGAGGCCGAGCGGAGCCGGTTGGACGCCGCCGATGTCGACGCGGAGGCGGTGGAAGCCGAGCTGGACCGGGTCGTGCAGCAGGCCCAAGGGCGCCGAGGCGAGACCGAGGAGGAGCTGAACAGGGCCGAGGAGTCCCTGCGCGAGGTGCAGTCAGGCCTGCGAGGCGAGCAGGCGCGGGTCGAGGTACTGGCCGGAGCGCTCGACGCGGCCAGGGCGCGGGCAGGGGCGGCCCGGCTGCGCCAGCTCGATGGCGTGGTTGGCACCCTGCTCGATGCCATTGATGTCGACGCGGGCTGGGAGGTGGCCTTCGAGGCCGCCGCCGGCGAGGCCCTCACCGCGGTGGTAGTAGCCGACGTCGACGTGGCCCGGTCCGCCCTCGAGCTTCTGGCCCGCCATGCTCCGGGCGGCGCGGTGCTGGCGGCGCGACGCGGTGCTCGCCATGGTCCAGCCCGTAATCAGACTCCGAGCGGCCCCCTGGTCGCCGCCCGAGTTACTGCCCCCGCGGGTGACCCGGAGCCGTTCGGTTCGCAGACCCAGCCCGAGCCGTTCGGGCCTCGGCCGGGCGGCGCGGAACCGATTCGGCGCCACGTGCGGGGTCGCCAGGCAGCCGTAGACACGCTGCTGGACACGCTGCTGGCCAACGCTGTGCGGGTCTCGGGCGGGTGGGAGGCGGCGCTGCTGGTGGCCGTTTCTCATCCCCAACTCACCGTCGTCACCGACGCCGGCGATCGTTTCGGTCCGCTCGGTTGGCGGGTGGGCACGTCGGCGACCGGGGTTACCGGAGCCATGCTCGACCAGGCTCAGCGAGGCGTCGCGGAGGCCGAGGTCCTACTCGAACCGGCCCGCCAGCGGTTGGAGGCGGCCCGGCTGGCGGCCAAGGCGGCCCGCTCCGCCCACGAGCAGGCGGTACGAGCCGGCGATGAGCAGGCGGCCCGGTTGCGGGCGGCTCAGGCAACCAAGGAGCGCGCCGCCCGGTCGGGGGCGGATCTGAGCCGGGACCTGGCCACGGTGGCCGCCCAGATGGCCACCTTGGAGGAGCGCAACCAGCGTGAGCACCAACG
Source organism: Acidimicrobiia bacterium (assembly GCA_031422955.1). Taxonomy (GTDB): domain Bacteria; phylum Actinomycetota; class Acidimicrobiia; order Acidimicrobiales; family CAIXPF01; genus CAIXPF01. Next base: position 651 of record JANPEN010000472.1, on the reverse strand, counting down.
CCTGGCCGAGCTGGAGGCTTTGCTGCCGAGCCTGGAGGCGGCCGAGCGGGACGAGGCGGCCAGGGCCGAGGCCCGCGCCGCGGCCGAAGCCGATCTCGATCGTCGTCGATCCCATGCCGGCCAGCGCCGCATGGAGCTCGAGGTAGCCACCGCCCAAGCCACCCAGCGGGTGACCCTGCTGGGAGAACGGGGCCGGGACATCGCCAGGCGGCTCGCCGCGAGCCAGCTCTCTCGCCAGGCCGCCGAAGCCGAACGTCAAAGGGCTCAGGAACGTCTGATGGTGCTGGCCCGGCTGGCCACCACTGCCCAGTCCTGGGCCGAGCGGCTTGCGGCAGGATCGGATGCCTTGCGGGCCGAGCGGCGCCGGCTGTCGGAGGCGGCTCGGGCGGTGGGCCAGCAGCTGGACGGGTTACGCCAACAGCGCCACGAGGTGGAACGGGCTGCTACCGAGCTGCGGGATGTGGCCAACCGGGCCGAGCTGGAACAGGCCGAGGTGAGCGTTCGGTTGGAGACGCTGCTGGAACGCATCGGCCGCGAGTTGGGCGAAGATCCCGAGACCCTCACCTCCCTCCAACACCCCACTCAAGGGCGACCAGAGCCTGCCGGTACAGAAGCAGCCGATACCCACGCAGCCGGTCCAGAGCCCCGGGC
>JANPEN010000471.1:0-2094 GCA_031422955.1 Acidimicrobiia bacterium | reverse complement strand
CATGGAACGGCCCGCCGGTGATCAGCGAGCGGCCCGCCGCGCTTCTATCTGGTTGCGCCAGCGCTCGGCCCTCTCAGCCACGGGCCGGCGGGGGCGGGGGCGGTTGCGGCGACGGCGCGGGGCGCGGGGCGGAATCGGCCGGTCTGCCTGACGCCACACCTTGACAAACCGTTGCACGGCAGTGAACCCGGTCAGGGCCAACATGACCCACAGCACCGGGACCAACAGTTCGGCGAAGAGTAGGCCGAACCCCAGGGCCAGGAACCGCTCGGCCCGCTCCATGATTCCACCGCGGGCGTCGAAACCGAGGCTTTCGGCCTTGGCCCGCTGGTAGGACACCAGGGAGGCCGCGCCGGCCAGGGCGAAGGGCAACAGCACGATGCGGCCCCGGGGAGCGAGGTAGGCTGCGCAACCGCCGAAGATCAAGAAGTCGGTGAAGCGATCCGACACCGAGTCGAAGTAGGCGCCCCGTTTGGAGGCAGTCCCGGAGGCCTTGGCCACCGCTCCGTCGAGTGCGTCGGGCACGCCGGTAAGGGCCAGCAGGAGCACGGCCAATCGGAACTGGCCAGTGCCGATAGCCACCGCCGTGCAGCCGGCCATGACGATGCCCACCACCGTCACCACGTCGGCGGAGATACCGGTGCGACGCAGAGCCGCACCGACTGGTTTGAGGCCTTCTTCGATCGTGCTGCGCCAGCGTCCGTCGAACATCGGTCTACGTCTCCTTGGGGCGGTGCCGATGGCCGACGACGTCGGTCGAGGTGACACTCGCCCTACCTCAGGCAGTTCTGGATGAGCCTAGCAACCCACCGGCGGCCTCCCCGACCCCCAACGTCACTGGCAGCGTCCGCACCAGCACCGATCGGCCCGCTCCGGGCATGACCTGACCCACCGAATGCCGTATCGCTGGCCGGCGCGGTCAGTTGATGACCCACGTACTGCCGAAGGCACGCAACCGAACGGGAGCGTCGAGTGCCCACTCCGATTGCGCAGCCAAATCCACCAAGGCGTCGCAGCGGCCCGCCGACGCCGCCCATGCCGTCCGCGTTTCGGGGGCGAAACTGTGCAAGAGATGCTGCTTGCGAACGGAGAGGAAGACCTCCAGCCATCTCATCTCGTTCACACCGACGGGAAGTGTGATGCCGGCGGCGCTATTGGTTTCCGCGATGAGTGCCGCTAAACCGTCTGGGTCAGAACCATTTCCATGTTGAATGATAGTGTCATACAGTGATGCCAAAGTGAGCGGCAGCACCGCCCCAAGGTTGGCCGCGTACCCCAAGGCGGGATTATAATACAGTTCATTGACCACATCACCCTGCACTGCACGCATCACTGGATCTTCCGCAGCAATTCGCCATGCCGCTTCAAAGCCCGACAGAGCTGATGTGTCATCGCTCTTGACCGCGTCGAGAGCTTCGAGGACTGGGAGGAACGGCGCCAACGGCGAGGATGGTTTCATCCCGATGTAGCGTCGAACGACAACCACCAAGTCCCCAGTTGCCGAAGTGAACCCGGCTCGGCCCGCAGTGATGCCACGACCGTCATCCAGTGCAACGGAGTACCCATATTGCAGCTGCGGGGTGCTGTTCTCAAAGACGCTGGTGATCGCTTCTGCCACTCGCCTCCCCTCCGGCGCCAGTACAGACGTTGTGAAGCGCTCCAACGGAGACGTGGTGGAAAACGTGGCAGAAGGCGCTGGCACCGACGTCGCGGCAGGCACCAGCGAAGCTGTAGAGGAGAGCGCTGGGAGAGACGTGGCGGCAGGTGCAGGTGGCTCCGCCACCGTGCGCTGCCGGACTCCGAGCATCGACTGGCCACAGCCGAGGACGATCGCGGCGACGAGTCCCGGCGCTACCAAAACTCCGATGAATCGCCGCCGTGCCGTCATGCGCCGCGGGCGTCCTGCCATGCACTAACGTTAGACAAGATCGTAGGTTCTAGCTGGTTCTCTGTTTCAGAGTAACTCTGTTCAGGCCATCGAGGCGGTGCGGATCCATCGGAATCACCATGGGTGGTTTCCGATTCAAGTCAGCGAGGGCGGCGGACGTCACTTGGTTGGAAGAGATGCGTCCCCGGCTGGGCCCACCCTGCCGG
>JANPEN010000470.1:0-19198 GCA_031422955.1 Acidimicrobiia bacterium | reverse complement strand
CACCCAGCAGTGGGCGCGGCGATGCCGATCGGGGTAGCGGGATCGTCGGGCTAGCGAGCTCGCTCGGCCTGTTGGGGGCCCTGGCCGCGGCCTTGCGGAGCCAGGCGAAGCGTCGCTGGCTGTATCTGGGCGGAGCCCTGTTGGCGGTGGGCTGGGTGATCCTGGCCGGCAAGGTGGCCGACGCCTTCGCCCGAGGCCAAGCCAGTTGGGCTACCGAACGGCTGAGCCTGGGTGAGCTCGTGGAGCTGCCCTGGTGCGCCTGGCTGGTGGTGGTCGTAGGGGTCGCCTTCGAATGTGCTCCCGCTCACCGTCTGACCCTGGGCGGGCTTTATCGCAAACGGCTGGCCGGAACTTTTGCCCTGCGCTTGTCGGACGCCAACCCGGCCACAGGACTTCGCCCGTTGCGCTACGAAGAGGAACCGGCCTGGGACGCCTTCGCCGGCCTCGATGGGCCCGAGCTGATCCTGTGCGCTACCGCTCATTCCACTCGCCGTGGTCCCTGCGGCATAAAGGGTTTCGCCCTGACCTTCCGGCCGTCAGGGGTAACGCTGTTTCGTCCCGACCCCCGTGGAGGCCCCCAGAGCTGGTCGCTGCCCATTTCCCGCTACCCCCGGGGCTCGTGGTGGCGGGGGTTCCCCCGCGGCTGGATCATCACCAGGGGTTCGGCCATTTCAGGCGCCGCCTTTGCCTCTGCCATGGGCCGCCAGGCGTTGGGGACCACCAACGCCCTGCTGGCCGCCACCAACCTACGGCTGGGTATGTGGGTGCCCAACCCGCGCTGGGCCGAAGAGGATTTCGCCGGCGACGACCCCAGCCGAACCGGCCCCGCTAGCCGCGGCCCGCAGGCGCCCCGGGTCGGGTTGAGCTACCTGGTCAAGGAGATCTTCGGTTGCTACGACGTGGATCGTGATCCGTTCATCTACGCGGCCGACGGAGGCCACCGCGAGAACCTGGGGTTGGTCGAGTTGCTGCGGGAACGACCGGAGAGGGTGCTCTGCGTGGACTCCAGCGGTGACCGTCCCGGTAGCTTCACCACGTTCCTGGAAGCCATCGAGTTGGCCCAGGCCGAGCTGGGCGTAACTATCGAGGTGGCCTGGGACCCGGTGCGTCACAACCAGCCCGGCGACCTCCTCGACGGGGTCGCCTCGAGCCTGCCGAGCCACTGCGCCACCACCGCCACCATCAGCTACCCCGGCGGCGCCCAGGGCCTGCTCATCTACGGCCGCTACCAGCCGTGCCTTCGCTGTTCGGCCGCCACGCTCGCTTTCTTCCACGAGCACCCGCCATTCCCGTATTACCCGACCAGCGATCAATTCCTCACCGAGGACGAGTATGACCAGCTGGTGGCCTTGGGCGACCATGTCGGCCGCGAGATGCTGGCCCTGCTCGAAGATCCGGTCAGATCATGACCACCGCTTCGATCTCGACGAGAAAATCGGCGGTGGCCAAGCTGGAGACGACCACGAAGGTCGAGGCGGGGAAGCTGCCGTCGGGAAACACCTCGCCCCGGGCCTCCGCTATGGCGGGCCGGTAAACCAGATCGGTGGTGAACACGGTGATTTTCACGATGTCGGCCAACGAGGCGCCCACGGCCTCGCACAGGTTGGCGATGTTGGTCCAGATCTGGCGGCTCTGGGCGAGGGGGTCACCGGGCCCCACCAACTGGCCGCTGCTGTCGAGGGATACCTGGCCGGCCAGGAAAACGGGGCTGCCCGACTTGACCACCGCGTGGCTGTAGCCGGTGGGGGTAGCGACGGTGGCGGGGTTCACGTGGCGTGTGCTCATCGGCGCACCGTAGCGGCCAACCTCGCTCAGCCGCCGGGCCGGCTCCGGTTCAGGCGGGCCAGCAGCCCGTCTCGAACGGAAACCCCTGGTTCTCGGGCCGGCCCGCCGGTGACGCGCCAACCGTGGCGAGCGGAGTAGAGCAACGGTGCTTCACCCAGTCGGCCGGGTCCGTAGGCGACCACCTTGGCGAAGAACAGGTCGTGGTCGTAGCGCCCGATGATGCTGTCGGCCTCGATGATGTCACAGCCCAGCCACGCAATACCGTTAGGTACGGTCGGCCAGAAGCGGCCGTTTTGGTCGGCGACCTCGTCCAGGTACTCGGGGGCTACGTAACGGAACTTGCGGCCTGGATAAGAGAAATATTGACCTTCGGTGATCTGGTCGCCGGCCAGCACGGTCACGCAGAACCGGCCTGCTGCCACCAACAGCGGATGGGTGTCGTGCTTGGGGGAGACCGAGGCCATCACGATTGGGGCGTCGAAGGACACCTGGGTTACCCAATGGGAGGTGTAGGCCCGGGTCACGCCATCGTGGCTGGCTGCCACCACCTGCACGCCTTTCATCATCTGGCCCAAGCAACGTTTCAGGTCAGCGTCAATCATGCGAGCATCATGCAGCACAGCCAGCACAGCCAGCACGACAGGGAGATCCAATGGGCGATCGATTGCAGGGAAAAGTGGCCATCATCACCGGGGCCGGCCAAACGGCGGGCGAGACCATCGGCAACGGTCGAGCTACCGCGCTGCTCTTCGCCCGCGAGGGGGCCCAGCTTTTGTTGGTGGACCGGCGGGGTGACTCGGCCAGGGAAACGGCGGACATGGTGGCGGCCGAAGGAGGAACCGCCGAGGTCTTCGAGGCCGACATCACCTCCGAAACTGCCTGCCAGGCCTTCGTGGCCGCCGCCGTCGAGCGCTTCGGCCGGGTCGACATCTTGCACAACAACGTTGGGATCGGCCACGGCGACGCGGGGCCGACCACCCTGACAGAAGAGAACTGGCATCGGATCATGGACGTGAACCTGACCGGGCCTTGGCTGGCGGCCAAACACGTGCTGGGGGTGATGCGGGCCCAGGGGGGTGGGGTCATCACCAACATCTCCTCGGTGGCGGCCATTGCCTCCACCCCCATGTTGGCCTACAAGGTGTCCAAGGCCGGGCTCAACGCCCTGACCCAGGCCCTGGCCGGATCGAGCGCTCGCTACGGCATCCGGGTCAACGCCATCATGCCCGGCCTGATGGACACCCCCATGGCCATTGAGGGCTACGCCCAGAGCCGGGGTGTGTCCCGTGAGCAGGTGCGGGCCGACCGGGCCCGCCAGGTGCCGTTGGGACGCGCCCAGGGCAGTGCCTGGGACACCGCTCGGGCGTCGCTGTTCCTGGCCAGCGACGAGGCCAGCTACATAACCGGGGTGCTGTTGCCCGTTGACGGCGGGTTGCACATCCAAGTGGGCTAGTGCGGGCTAGTAGAAGGGCTAGTGGGGGCGGCAGGGTCCTGAGGCCATGGGAGAGCGTTCCCGCCGAGGTCTGGTCAGCGGCCCACCGCGGGGCCGGGCGTGGGGGCCCAGTTGAAGATGCGTTGCAGCGTTGCCCCCATCAGCGCGTCGCGTTCGGTGGGGGACAGCCGTTCTGACACCAAGAAGGCGTTGGTGGCCTCGGCGTAGGTCACCAGGGCGGTGGCCCGGGTCCAGTCCGTTCCCCACATGCAACGCTCCAGACCGAAGGCATCGAAGATGGCCCCGAGCGGTCCCCACAGATCTTCGAACGGATAGGGGCGCTGGGACAACGTGGTTGCCCCGGTGATCTTGACCGCCACGTTGGGACGGCGGGCCAGGGCCAGCAGCGCCTCCAGATCGGCGAAGGGCTCCGCCGGTACCGGTGGCTCAAAGGGCTGGCGTAGGCCGAGGTGGTCGATGATCAGCTGGGTGTCGGGGTGACGCCCGGCCAGCTCGTAGATGAGAGGAAGTTTGCCCCAGCACAACACGCACAGGGGCAGGCGGTGCCGGCCCGCGGCGGCCATCACCCGCTCCACTCCAGGGTGGGTGGCGTCACCGGGAGCTGCGTCCCACAACATCAGCCGGACCCCCACCGCACCCGGCGTGCCTGCCCAGGCCGCCACCGCCTCTTCCGCGTGCTCGCTGCGGGGATCGATGGGAGTGATGACCCCGAACCGGTTGGGATAGGTGGCGTGGACGCTCAACGCGTAGCTCGGATCGAACCGATACATCGTCCAGGGTGAAACCAGCAGGGCGCCGTGGACCCCGACCGCGTCCATGGCTGCCACCATGTCGGCGCCGGTCACCTCCGGGGGCCCGTGCAAGGTGGCTGCCCACGGCCGTCCTGGATGGTCACGTTCGTAGGCGTGGACCTGCGCGTCGATGATCATGGTTCCACCCTTTCATAGCGCCACCGCCCGCGGCGGATGGTTCATCGGTCCACCGCCTGGCCCGCCGAAACCGCAGGGCCGCGGGCCAGTCCGAGCCGCCGCGTTGGTGCCCGGTCGACCGTCTCGCCCAGACTGGCCCGGCGCGGAACGTCCCGGATCCGCCCGAACCCTGAGGAGATCCTGCATGGAGTTGGGCCTGTTCTTCATGCCCCTACATCGGCCTCACAAGGCGTGGGCCCAGGCCCTCGACGAGGATCGGCAGGCCATTTTGGCCGCCGACAGGGCCGGCTACGCCGAGGTATGGGTGGGCGAGCATTTCACCACCAAGGCCGAGCAGATTCCCGCTCCGCTGCTGTTCCTGTCATCGCTCATCCACCAGACCAAGCTGCGCCTGGGCACTGGCGTGGTGAACTTGGGCCATCGTCACCCGGTGGTGGTGGCGGCCGAGGCGGCCCTGTTCGACCAGCTCAGCGGGGGCCGGCTCATGCTCGGGGTCGGGCCCGGCGGTCTCAGCAGCGACGCCGAGCTGTTCGGTCGGCCCGATCAGGAACAACGATTCGATGCCGCCATGGAAGCCATCGACATGATCAAGCGACTGTGGGCGGAAGAGGCGCCCATCAGCCTCGACGGCACCTACTGGCAAGGCGCCCTGGAAGAGCAGTTCTGGCCTGGACTGGGGGTGGGCCAGTTCCCCAAGCCCCTCCAACAACCGCATCCCCCGCTAGCCATGGCGCTGGTATCACCAGGGGGGCGGACCACCGAGACGGTGGCGGAACGCAGTTTCATCCCCATCTCGGCCAACTTCGTGCCCCAGAGCTCCCTGTTGGCCCAATGGGAGGCGTACCGCCGCCGCCGTCAGGAGCTGGGTCTGGTGGTGGACCGAAGTATCTGGAGGGTGTGTCGCAGCCTTCTGGTGACGGATTCCGACGCGGAGGCCGACGAGTTGGTGAGCGACCCCGACGGCACCTTCGCCTTCTATTTCCGTTATCTCGGCGCCGTGCGCGACTTGGTGGCCTTGCGTTGCGAGCCCGAGGTTTCTATTGCTGAGATGAACGAGCGTTACCGGGTGGAAAAAGCCATTGAGAAATGCGTGATGGCCTCTTCGGCGTCAACCCTCACCGATCGCTTAATCGAGATGGTCGACTACCTCGGGCCTTTCGGCACCCTCGTCTCCGTTGGCCATGACTGGGACGGCACCGATCGCTGGTCCCGCAACGTCACCCGCCTGGCCGAGGAGGTGGCCCCCAAGGTGGCCCAGCACATGGCCAGCCTGCCGGCGCGAGACTGATCCGGTGCCCACGGACCTGGCGCGAATCAAAGGAGAACCGTCGTGAGTGACCGTATCGGATGGGTAGGGCTGGGGGGTATGGGCCGGCCCATGGCGGCCAACGTGGCCAGGGCCGGTTTCGAGCTGACGGTCTGTGATGTACGGCCGGAGCCGGTGGTCGAATTGGTCGCTTTGGGCGCGGCCAGTGCCGAGGACCCCGCCGCAGTGGCCGCCGCCAGTGACGTGTTGTTGGTGTCCCTGCCCAACCGGACGGTCAGCCAGTCGGTGGCGGCGGCGGTGTTCGCGGCCCCGCTTCGGCCCGTGCTCTACGTTGAACTCAGCACCTTGTCCCCCGCGGTGATGATCGGTCTCGCCACCCAAGGGTCCGCAGCCGGCGTGGGTTTTTGCGATTCGCCGGTGTCGGGCAATGTGCGAGCGCGGCGAGATGGCACTCTCTCCGTCATGGTCGGGGGAGACACCGCGGACTTCGAGCGGGTCAAGCCGGTCCTGGACGCCATCGGCGCCAACGTGTTCCATCTTGGGCCGGTCGGTTCGGGCAGCGTGGCCAAAATCGCCAACAACCTGATTGCGTTGACGTCGTTGGTTACCGCCATGGAAGGCCTACTGGTCGGTCAGCGGGCCGGGCTCGAGCTGGGTCGTTTGGCCGAGGTGGTCATGACGGCCAGCGGAGCCAGCCCTCAGGTGCTCGGTGTGGCCCACCAGTACCGTACTCGCCGGTATCGAGAGGTGGAGACGGCCCAGGCCGCCCTGCGCTTGGCGGTGAAAGACCTGGAGCTGGGGGTGGAGCTGGCCCAGGAGGTCGGCCTGGCGGTGCCCACCGCTCGGGCTGCCCTGGAGCAATGGCGAGAGGCCGACGCCGCCGGCTTGGGAGAGGCGGAGATCTTCGCCCTGCTCGATCATCTGGAGAGGACCCCCACCCCCTCACCGGCCTCTGGCTAATTCCCACCGCTAGGTAGGCACAGATCGAGGTAGGCACAGATCGAGGTAGGCACAAATCGAGGTAGGCACAGTGACCCAGGCGGACGACCAACTCAAACAAAGGGCCGGGGCGGGGCACCCGGGTGGCCCCGCCCTGGCCGACTGGCTGGCCGTGGTGCTCGTGATGGTGAGCTCGGCCGCGGTGCTGGTGCTGGAGATCCTGGCCGGCAGACTGTTGGCTCCGTACATCGGGGTGAGCCTAGAAACGTATACGGGCATCATCGGCACGGTACTGGCCGGTATTGCGCTGGGTGCCGGGTTGGGTGGTCGCATGGCCGACCGGCGGGACCCGCGGGCGTTGTTGCCCGTGCTCTTCGTCGCCGGCGGGGCGGCGGCCATGTTGGCCATCCCCACCATCCGCATCATCGGTGGTTGGGCGGGCCCTGACATCACCGGTCGGACCGTGTTGCTCAGTGGGTTGGGATTCCTACCTTCAGCCATGGTGCTCAGCGCGGTGGCCCCCGCGGTGGTCAAGTTGCAGTTACGGGACCTGGGGGCCACCGGGTCCATCGTGGGTCGCTTGTCCGCTTTCGGCACCGCCGGCGCCATCGTGGGAACGTTCGTGACCGGTTTCGTTCTGGTGCGCTGGGCGGCGGTGACCACCTTGATCATCGCGGTGGGTCTGGTCTTGATCGCGGTGGGTTTGACCCTGTGGTTGGTGTCCGGACGCCAGGCCGGGCGCGCCATGGCAGGGGCTGCCACCGCCACAGCTGTCGCGCTGAGCGGGGTCATCACGGTCGAGGGGCCATGCGACCGCCATACCAGTTACTACTGCTTGTCCGTTCGGGTCGATCCCGCCCTACCCTCCGGACGCACCTTGGTGCTGGACGATCTGAGCCACAGCTACATCGACCTCGCCGATCCCACCCACCTCAAGTTCTGGTACATCCGCAGCATCGTGGACAGCATCGAGGCGCTGGCGCCGGCAGGACCGCTCGATGTCGTCTATCTCGGAGGAGGCGCGTTGACCATCCCCCGCTATCTCCGAGCCACTCGGGCCGGAAGCGACCAGACCGTGCTGGAAATCGACGCCGATCTGGTCGAGTTGGTCGAACAGGACCTGGGCTTCAAGCAGGGACCCGACGTTGACATCGTCATTGGCGATGGCCGGTTGAGCATGGCTGGCCTGGCTACCGATAGTGCTGATGTGGTGGTGGGGGACGCCTTCGGGAGTCGGGCCGTGCCGTGGCACCTGGCCACCGAGGAGTTCTTGGGCGAGGTGCAGCGGGTCCTGCGACCGGGGGGCATCTACTCGGCCAACATCATCGACAACCCTGGCGCACAGTTCCTACGGGCCGAAGCAGCCACCATCCGACGGGTGTTGCCTCACCTCCAAGTGATTCGTGGGCCACTGACCGTGGCCGGCAGGGCCGGTAACTCCATCATCGTGGCCAGCGACCGCCCGATAGCCGCGGCCGCCCTCGAAGCCCGCCGCGCCAGCCGGGGTGAGTTGGGTGAAACCGTTGCTGACCTTGAGGTTTTCCTGGCTGACGCCCAGATTCTGACCGACGATCTTGCTCCGGTGGACCAGCTCATTGCCGCCGGTGGCTGACGACGTTGGTTGCTGGCGAACTGTCTGACCGTTGTCGGGGGCCAAAACCCCTTTCGCGGCCATCATTGGCTGCATCGATTCTCGGGTCCCGCCCGAGTTTGCCGCAGCGCTACGCTGCGGCCGAGCCGCGTTGCGGCCCAATGACCGTGGGGTTCAGCGTTGGCTCAGATCGTGGTGGCAGGGGCGGGCATGGTCGGATCGGCGGCGGCGATGCTGTTGGCCAGGGACGGCCATCAGGTCACCGTTGTGGACCGCGATAGCGGCCCGGGACCCGAGGGTGTCGAGCGCGCCTGGGGTGGGTGGAAGCGCCAGGCGGTCAGCCAGTTCCACAGCCCCCATCTGCTTCTAGCTCGCGGTACCCAAGTGCTGCAGACAGAGCTGCCTGACGTGGTGGATGCACTCGACGCTCATGGTGCCCTCCGCTTCAACCCCGTCGCCCTCGGCTTGGCCCGCATCGATCCTGCCGGTCTGCGCCCCGAGGATGAGCGCTTCACCATGGTCACGGGGCGTCGGCCCATGCTGGAGTGGGTGCTTGGCTCCTGTTTGGCCAGGGAACCGGGGGTAACGGTCCGTCGGCAAACCGCCATTGAGGGCCTGGTGGCCTCCCCGGGCGGGGTCGGTTCTGTCCCCCACGTCGTCGGCTTGCGCTTGGCCGGGGGCGAGGAACTGACCGCTGATCTGGTCATCGACGCCACGGGTCGGCGTAGTCCCACCCCGGCCTGGTTGCAGGCCATCGGTGCCCGCGCCCCCCTGGAGGCCAGCGAGGACAGCGGGTTCGCGTACTACTCGCGGTTCTTTCGCTCTGGCGACGGCAGCGTGCCGCCTTTCTTAGCGCCGGGCCTGACCCCCTTCGGGACTATCTCGGTGCTATGTATCCCCGCCGACAACGGCACCTGGTCGGTGACCATCTACGCCTTGTCCAGGGATGCCGCCCTGCGCGGGGTGCGCGACGTGGCCGCCTTCGAGCGGGTGATCCGGGCCTGTCCGGCTCATGCCCATTGGTTGGAGGGCGAGGCGATCACCGACATCGAGGTCATGGCCGGTGTCACCGATCGGGACTACCGCTTTGTCGTTGACGGCGAACCGGTGGCCACCGGCATCGCCACCATCGGGGACGCCTGGGCTTGTACCAACCCCTCGCTCGGCCGAGGGATGTCGATGGGGCTCATGCACGCGGCGCTGGTGCGCGATGTGCTGCGAGCGGTCGCCGGCAGCAGCGGCGGCGTCGGGGTTGACCCCCGCCCGCTGGCGTTGGAGCTCGACGCTCGCACCCACGGAGAGCTGGGGCCCTGGCACCAGGCCACTCGCCGGCTGGATCGGGCCAGGGCCACCGAGATGGGCGCGCTGGTGGCGGGCGGAGAGCTTGTCCCCGACCCGGTCGGCAACATCGCCGAGGCGTTGCAGGCGGCCGCCTTCATTGACAGCGCAGCCCTGCGCTACCAGGCGGAGTTGCAGGGCTGCCTGGCCTTGCCCAGCGAGGTCTTCGGCCGTCCCGGTGCCCTGGACCATGTGCTGGCCGTGGCCGGGTCGGGGGCTGCTCCTGTCTTCCCCGGTCCAGACCGAGCCCAACTCCTGAAGCTGGTTTCTGCAGCCCCCGGCTGATCCTCGTTGTTTGCCGGCCGATCTAGCTTGTCCTACCCCTCCGATACGATGGCGACCATGACGACGGTTCCCCAGCCTCGCCTGTTGACGGTGGAAGATTGGATGTTGCTGGAGGATCCCCCCGGTGGTCGTTTTGAGATTCTTGACGGGGTGTTGGTCGTGAATCCCTCCGCCTCCTCCAACCACAATCGCGTGGCGGAAGACCTCGCTGATCTCTTGCGGGTGGCGCTGCGCCGAGCCGGCGTCGAGGCAACGGTCACCATTGATGTCGAGTGGCGAGTGGTCATCGGGAACCGGATCCGAGAGGCGCCCCGGCCCGACGTGGCCGTGGGCTGGGTGGATCCCGCCACCCGACGTTTGGGCGGTCCGCCCCCCCAGCTGGTGGTAGAGGTGTGGGACGACTGGACCGAGCGGTACGTGGTGCGGGCCAAGCGGCGCTACTGGATCACCAAAAACGTTCGTTGGTTATGGGAGCTGACGGTGGGCGATGAAGCCAGCTCGGTCCGCATCGAGGTGTGGGACCTGCACGCCGACACCGAACGACCGGTGCTCGATGCTCAGGGTGACACCGCCTTTAGCACGTCCGAGCCGTTCCCGGTGGGGTTCCGGCCGGCCGAGGTTCCCGGATGGTCCGAGCAACAGGCGCTCCAGGCTGAGATCAATGCTGCCAGGGCCGAGGAGGCTGCCCTGCAGGCTGCTCAGGCCACCACCCGGGCTGACGAAGCCACGGCTTTGGCTAAGGCAGCCACGGAGCGGGCCGAACGCGAGACGGAGCGGGCCGAACGCGAGACGGAGCGGGCCGAACGCGAGACGGAGCGGGCGGAACGGCTGGCGCAACGCCTCCGAGAACTGGGGGAGGTCCCTTCGGCCGACGACTCGCCCACTTGACGTGAAGCTAAGGTCACCGGCGTGAGGCAGGACCCGGGGTTCGAGGTAGCGGGCGTCGAGCAACTGACCTTCGTAGCCAGCGGGGGGTTCTCCACCGTCTACCGGGGCTTTCAGCCCGACTTCGGGCGCTGGGTGGCGGTCAAGGTCGTGCATCGCGTCGGAGATCGGGAAGCGGCTCGACGCCGTTTCGAACGCGAGCAACTGGCCATGGGTCGGCTTTCCCAGCACCCCCACGTGGTGAATCTCTACGGGTCAGGGCTCCTTCCCAACGGGGAGCCGTACCTGCTCATGGACTACCTGAGCAACGGCAGCCTGGCCCAACAGCTCGAAACGGCCGGCCCGTTGCCCGCCGCCGAAGCCTGCCGGATGGGCGCCGACATCGCCAGTGCCCTGGCCGCCTCCCACCAACTGGGCATCGTTCATGGCGATCTCAAGCCGGGCAATGTGCTGCTCGGAGCCGACCGCCAAGCCGTGCTCACCGACTTCGGTATCGCCCAGCTGGTGGATCGCACCGCCACGCAGGGCCACTACCTCACGCCCTCGTTTTCCTCGCCGGAGCAGCGGTGGCAGGGCCAGACGCTGCCTGCCTCGGACGTGTGGTCCCTAGGTGCCACCTTGTTTGTGCTGATCACCGGCCGGGAGGTCCCCCAACCAGCCCCCGACGCCCCCCACAACCCGGCCGAGGACAGCGCCGGCTTGGCGGCTCGGGCCTTGCGGGGCCTGGGCGTCGCCGCCCACTTGGCGTCAGTGCTGGAGGGGTGTCTTCAGCGAGATCCCTTCGCCCGGCCCGACGCCCGCACCGTGCAGCAGCGGTTGCTAGCCCCGGCGGGGATTGTGCACCCGGGCGCGCCGGTGCCCGCAGAGCCCTACGGCGAGACCATGGCCAGGGGGTCGGCCCCGTTGGCCCCGTTGGCCTCGCCGGCGTCCTCGCACCCCACCACCGTGTTTCCCGGCCTGGTCGGCTCGCCCGCTGGTTTCCTCGCGGCAGCGTCCCCTGGCCCACCGGTGGCCGCCGCCACGACGGCCACCGGGTCGCCCCTACCTCCCACACCGGTGGACCCGTCTGCGGGAAAGCCGTCCAAGCGCACGGTGGTGGCGATCGCGGTACTCACCGTGCTTTTCCTCATCAGCGGCGTCGTTGGAGCCACCATTGCCTTTCGCACTAGACCTTCCAGCCCCGACGCCGCTATCGGCGGGGACAATATTGTCGATAAGAATAATACTGTCAATAAAAACGATATTACCAATACGGCGACAAACCTCCAAGAGGATAGCACTACATTGCCACCCGGTGGCGGCGTAGCCGGTAAACCCGGCACCCCGGGTGCGCCGGGCGCCGCTCCTATCGCGGTCACCATGGGGGAGGGGGCGGGGGAGCAATGCGTGGTCGAGGGGGTCGGTTCCGAGACCGGCGTGCTGGTTGTCGTGGGCACCACCGGACCCAACAACGCTGAAGCGGACAAGGACTGCTGCCCCTCGAGCATCGTCAGCCGGGTCGGTTGCTCGGCGGCGGATCGCCGCTACGGCGTCTTCCGCTCTCCCGATGCAACCGTTTGGCGACCGGCTTCACCCCTACCTGGGCCCGGCAGCGGCGCCCAGGAGTTCAACGGGGTCATCCGGTCGGGTGGCGAGTTCGTTGCGGTGGGCGGAAGTTGGGTCGCCAACCCCGACGATTTCGCCGCCACCGTTTGGAGTTCGACCGACGGCGCTAATTGGCAGCAGCGCTGGGCATGGGAGCCCGCGCCCAATGATGGGCTGCGTCAGGCGTTCGTGGATGTTGCCGGTAACGGCGAGCGGTTAGTGGCCGTTGGCTACAGTGGCGGAGCTGGCCCGAGTGCCACTGGAGTTATTCGTGGTCTCATCTTTGTCGGTTCCAAAGATGCCAAGCAATGGAGTGAGGTAGCCTTGCCGGCGGCTACTGCCAACGCCAACTCGGTTAACCGCAAGCTTTTCGCGGTGGCGTGGACGGGGGACTCCTTCGTTGCGGGGGGCCAGGAGAAGGACTCCGTCACGCAGGAGTGGGCCTTGCGGCTGTGGCGCTCCGATGCCGCCGGTCAGAATTGGAAACTCATCTGGTCGGGGGGGCGGGGAACCAAGTACAACGAGATGTCGGCGCTGGCCTCCAACGAAACGGTGACCGTCGGCGTCGGCCTTCAGGCGGTCGAGGGCAGCGATGATGGTGTCGTCGTCGTTTCCAGGGACGGTGGGAATAGCTGGAGCGACGTCGTGGTCGAGATGTTTCGGGGTGCCGGTGACCAGCGGCTGTTCAATCTCAACGTCATCGATGGCTGGTTCGTGGCTAGCGGCTGGACGATCGGTTCCGGTTGCGCGGCGGGAGGGTTGGATTGCCGGCGCGGGGGCGTGTGGGCTTCTCGGGACGGGCGTTCGTGGCAAGCGCTGACGCTGCAAGGTCGCGCGCCCTCGATCGGGGTGCAGGCGGTTGGCTCGGTGATCGAGGACGGCGGGAGATGGTTGGCGGTGGGCCATGAAGACACCGGCAGCAGCATTGACGCCCGGATGTGGGAGCTGACCAAACCCGCCGGCTGAGGCTGGTGGCGTCGGTCACAGGATTCGCGCCCGCACTGCAGACCCGATGAGAATTGCCCCATCGTGTCTTGCCAGAGCCCGCCGCCGATGGATTCCGTGACCAGCGCGGCAAGGGCGCCCCTGCCTTGCGGGGAGCGGCTGTTCGCGCTGGGCGAACGAACCTTGATCATGGGCGTGGTCAACATCACCCCGGACTCCTTCTCCGACGGCGGCCGCTACCTCGAACCGGTCGCCGCCTACGACCACGCCCAACGCTTGTTGGACGAGGGCGCCGACGTCATCGATCTGGGGGCGCAGTCGACCCGCCCGGGAGCTAGCCCCATTGGGGCGGACGAGGAGTTGCGCCGCCTGGTGCCGGTGCTGGAACGGTTGGTCGCGGCGGGGGTCGGCGCGCTCTCTGTCGACACCGACAAAGCCTCGGTGGCTGCCGCCGCGCTGCAGTTGGGGGCGGCGTGGATCAATGACGTGAGCGGGCTGGCCGATTCTGGGTTGGCGGCCGCCTGCCGCGGGGCCCAGGCCCTGGTGGTCATGCATCATCGTGCCATGCGGGCGGACCGCCCAGAAGACGACGTGCGCTACGGCGATGTGGTCGGGGAGGTGGTCGACGAGCTCGGTCGTTTGTGCCAGCAGGCGGAAGCGGCCGGCCTGAAACCGTCTCAGTTGATCGTGGATCCCGGGATCGGGTTCGGCAAGTCCGTGGCCGACAACGTGGCGCTGTTGCGGCGCTGTTCCGAGTTGGCCGTGCTGGGGCGACCGGTGCTGGTTGGTCCCTCTCGCAAGCGCTTTTTGTCTGTTCTCAGCGGGGCCGACTCTGCTCGGGAGAAGGACGAGGCCACCGTGGGGGCGTGCTGTCTGGCCGCCTCCAACGGGGCCGATATTGTGCGGGTCCATAACGTGGGCGCCGTTCGCCGGGCCTTGGCCATCGTCGATGCCGGACGCCGTCCTTGACCTTCGCCGACCTTCACCGACCGGCGAGTCGGCTTGCCGCCAAGGCGGCCAGGCGGTGAAGCTCAGTACCGGCGTCGTGTGGCGAGACCGGCGATGCGGCGCCGTAGCCGGCGGGGGGCGAGAGCGGAACCGGTGACGAGGGCTTTGTTGGCGGCGCCGGGCACAACCAGCACCTGTCCCCGAGCCGCCGCGGCCAGACCGATGGCGGCCACCGCGTCCGCAGTCATCCAGACCCCCAAGGGGCGCGGCTGGCGGCCCAACTTTGCCGCGGCGCGGCTGTCCCCGGTGGTGGTGCTGTTCTCGGTGCCATCGCCGCCGCCTGGCGCGAAGCGCTCATGAAACTCGGTGCGGGTCAAGCCGGGGCACAGGGCACTCACGTGCACGCCGTGGCCTCGAACCTCCTCTGCTAACGCCTCGGTCAAGGAGATGACGTAGGCCTTGGTGGCCCCGTAGGTGGCGCTGGAAGGGGCCGCTTGGAAGCCGACCACCGAGGCGAGGTTCAACACCCAACCCCGGGATCGGGCCACCATGAGCCCGAGGGCGGCGTGGGTGAGTTCGGTGAGCGCGGCGACGTTGAGCTCGACCTGGCCGAGCTGGTGGTCGAGGTCCACGGCCCAAAACGCCCCGCTGGCGCCGTAACCGGCGTTGTTGACCAGCAGCTCCACCCCACGCTCGGGGTCGGCTAGGCGCGCCGTCACCAGCCCTCGACCGGTGGCCGTCTCCAGGTCGGCGACCAAGGGTTCGACCTGGGCGAAACGAGACGCCAACTCCTGGAGGCGGTCCCCTCGGCGGGCGACGGCCACCACCGCCACGTCCGCATCGGCGAGCTGGCCAACCATGGCCCGCCCGATACCGCTAGAGGCGCCGGTGACCAACGCGGTGGACCAGGGAAACCTCGCCATGGCGGCCACGGTAGCAACCGCCCCGCCTCTGCCGATGACGGTGGGTAGCGGGTCCTTTGAACTGGGTAACGATCGCGCATGGTCGGACCGCGACGCTGGCAACGTAATCGGGGAAGAACCGCGCCGCGACCCCTGGACATTCCGCCCCGAGGATGGTTGGACGTGGCCTCCCGGGTGCGGGCTGCGGTGGCCGATGACCATACGACGCTGTCCGCCGCCGGGGTGGCCTTCTACCTCTTCCTGTCCTTCATCCCGGGGTTGTCGGCGGTGGTGTCCGTGTTCGGTTTGGTGGCCGAACCGGCCGATGTGCAGCAACGGGTGCAGTCCCTGTTCTCCACCCTGCCGACCGACGCTCGGAAACTGGTGGTCGAGCAGCTCTCTAGCATCGTGGACCAAACCGGCCGGGCCCTCACCGTCGGGCTGGTCTCCAGCATTGCCTTGTCCCTTTGGTCAGCATCGAGTGGCGTTGGCCACTTGATGGAGGCCATCGGCGTCGCCTACGACCAGCGCGAACGGCGCGGTATGGTTCGCCACCGTCTCCTGGCTCTGTCGGTGACGGCCGCCGCCGTGTTGGGCCTGGGCGTGGTGATTGGCTTGGTGGCGCTTTCCTCTTGGCTCAGCCGGCGGGTGGAGCTGGCCGGTTGGATCACCTGGCTGGTGCGTCTGGCCTGGATGCCTATCGTGCTGGTCGGCTTCGTGGCTGGCTTAGCCGCCCTCTACCGGGTGGCACTCTCGCGGCGGGCCGCCAAGTGGCGCTGGGTGTCCACTGGTTCGGTGGTGGCGGTGGTCATCTGGCTGGTCGCCTCGGTCGGTTTCCAGCTCTATGTGACCAACTTCGGTTCCTACAACAAGACCTACGGTTCCTTGGCAGCGGTGGTCATCTTGCTTTTCTGGTTGTTCCTGACCGCCTTCGCCATTCTGCTGGGCGCTCAGATCAACGCGGAGCTCGAGCACCAGACCAAGATCGACACCACCGTGGGGCCCGACCGCCCGTTGGGCCAGCGCCCGGCCACCATGGCCGACCCCGTGGCCAGTTCTGAGTTCCGTACCCTTCGGTAGGTTCCATCGGGGCGAGCGCAAGGTGCTAAGGATCCGTACAAGAGCGCTAAGAAGCCGCTAAATGCCCTTGCCGAGGCTCGGGCGGCTGTGGCCTTGTAGAGCCCATGTGGAGCCCATGTAGAGCCCATGCAGGCGTGTTGGTACTGGAACCGGAGCGCCCTGCCGGTTGGTTGTCCTTGGAGGAGCGCATGGCCGCCGCGTACCGCACGAACGTGAACGAGGGCGTAAAGGAGATCTATCCATGATCGCAGCCTTGGAGCTGAGCGGGTTACTTGGAGATGGCGTGTATCTCGTTCTCACCGTGGCCTTTTTCGGGATGGCGTTGTTGCTGGTACGCGCCTGCGCCGCCATCGTGGGACCCGATACGGGCCAGGGTCGCTCGACCAACGCGGCCACCTCTTCGCCGGCGAGTGCGCCCGAGACTGGCGCCACCCAGGGGCGCCAGGTGGTGTCATGAGCATGGACAACGTGGTTGGCCTCGTGCTGTCGGCGCTGCTGGTGGCCTACCTGCTCACCGCCTTGATCCTGCCGGAAAGGTTTTAAATGCAGGTATCCGCGATCGTGCTGTTGTTGGTGATGGTTCTGGCGTTGTTCGTTTCTACGCCGCTGTTGGGCCGGTACATGGCTCGTGTGTACGGCGATCACGATGCTCAAAACGATCGATCGGCCCCGGGAGAGCGCTTCTTCGGCCCGGTCGAGCGGCTCATCTACCGCGTGCTGCGGGTGGAAGCTGGGCGCGAGCAGCGTTGGACTGGGTATGCCACTGCGCTGTTGACCTTCAGCGCCTTCAGCGTGCTGTTTCTTTACGGGTTCCAGCGGGTCCAAGAACACCTTCCCTTGAACCCGACCGACGTCGGGGGCGTCCCTCCCGCGCTGGCGTGGAACACGGCGGTGAGCTTCGTGACCAACACGAACTGGCAGAACTACGCGGGCGAATCCACCATGTCCCACCTCACCCAGATGAGTGGTCTGGCCGTGCAGAACTTCGTTTCAGCGGCGGTGGGGATGGCCGTAGCGGTGGCCCTCATCCGGGGACTGGTGCGGCGCAGGTCCCTCACCATTGGCAACTTCTGGGTGGATCTGACCCGTTCGGTGGTGCGCATCTTGTTGCCGCTCTCCTTCGTGTTCGCCTTGGTCCTGATCTCCCAGGGCGTCATCCAGAATCTCAGTGGTTTCACTGAGGCGACACCGATCGACACATCCGCCACCTTCGTTAACGCCGAGGGCAACGTCGTGGGCATCGAAACCCAGCTCGTGCCGGGCGGCCCCATCGCTTCTCAGGAAGCCATCAAGCAGATTGGCACCAACGGTGGGGGCCCCCTCAACGCCAACTCGGCCCATCCGTTCGAGAATCCCAATGGCATCACCAACTTCCTGGCCATCTGGGCCATGCTGGCTATCCCCTTTGCGCTCGCCTACACCTTCGGGGTGCTGGCCGGGGACCGGCGCCAGGGCTGGACGGTGTTTGGCACCATGTTCACGCTGTGGTTCGCCGTGTCGCTCATCGCCATGGGTATGGAAGCAACGGGAAATCCCCGATTGACCAGTGCTGGAGCGGATCAGTCGGTGTCGGTCTCACAGGGCGGCGGCAACCTCGAAGGCAAGGAGGTGCGGATCGGAGCTGCGCCCTCCGGGCTGTTCGCGGCGTCTACCACGAACACCTCCACGGGCGCCATCAACGCCCAGCACGGCAGCTTCACGGCACTGGGCGGTGGGGTTGCGCTCTTGAGCATGATGTTCGGCGAGGTCTCCCCCGGGGGGGTTGGGTCCGGTCTCAATGGCCTGTTGGTGTTGGCCCTGCTGGCGGTGTTCATTGCCGGGCTGATGGTGGGGCGCACCCCGGAGTTTTTGGGCAAGAAGATCCAGGCCACCGAGATGAAGTTGGTGGTGCTCTACATCCTGGTCATGCCGGCGGTGGTGTTGGGGTTTGCGGCTGTCTCGGTGGTGCTGGGCTCGGCGGTGGCCAGGGTTGGCAACCCTGGTGCTCACGGACTGTCCGAGGTGCTCTACGGATTCGCCTCGGCCGGCAACAACAACGGCTCCGCCTTCGGCGGGCTGGGCGGCAATACCCAGTGGTACAACACCACCTTGGGGCTGGCCATGCTGGCCGGTAGGTTCCTGCTCATCGTGCCGACCTTGGCCATCGCCGGTTCTCTGGCCCGCAAGAACAAGGTCCCCGTTACCGCCGGCACCTTTCCCACTAATACGGCGCTGTTCGGGGGCCTGACCGTGGGGGTGACCCTGATTGTGGCCGGGCTCACCTTCTTCCCGGCGCTGGCCCTCGGCCCCATCGTCGAACACCTTTCCCTTTAGGAGCCAGCGCCCATGACCCTCACCCAAACCCCCGGGCCGTTACGGGCTCCCGGCGAACGCCAAGCCAAAAGACCGGCGCGTCCCAGCGCGCTGTTCGATGCTGCCATCACCCGCCGAGCGGTGCTCGATGCGCTTAAGAAGCTCCATCCCCGAACCGAGGCCCGCAACCCCGTCATGTTCGTGGTCTGGGTCGGCTCTGTGGTCGCCACCCTGTTGTTCCTGCGTGATCTGGGGGACTCGAACGCTTCGGAGAACGTGTTTTCCGGTGTGACCGCCGCCTTCTTGTGGTTCACCTTGCTGTTCTCGAACTTTGCTGAGGCTATGGCTGAAGGCAGGGGCAAGGCCCAGGCCGACAGCTTGCGCAAGACCCGCAGCGAGACCATGGCCAACGTCCGTCGAGGTGGCACCGTGGAGCAGGTGGTGAGCTCTGCGCTGCAGGTGGGCGACGATTGTGTGGTGGTGGCGGGGGAGCTCATTCCTGGCGATGGCACCGTCATCGAAGGCATCGCCTCCGTTGACGAGTCCGCCATCACCGGAGAGTCGGCGCTGGTGATCCGGGAATCGGGTGGGGATCGGTCAGCGGTAACGGGCGGAACCCGGGTGCTGTCTGACGTGATCGTGGTCCGCATCACCGCCAAACCGGGAGAAACCTTCCTCGATCGCATGATCGCGCTGGTTGAAGGGGCCAATCGCCAGAAAACGCCCAACGAGATCGCCCTCAACATCTTGTTGGCTGGGCTCACCCTCATCTTTCTGCTGGCCGTGGTGACCTTGCAGCCCTTTGCGGTGTACTCGGGAGCTGAGCAAACGATGATCGTGCTCATCGCCCTGCTGGTCTGCTTGATTCCCACCACCATCGGGGGGTTGCTGTCCGCCATTGGTATTGCCGGCATGGACCGGCTGGTGCAACGCAACGTGCTGGCCATGTCGGGCCGGGCGGTGGAGGCGGCGGGG
>JANPEN010000469.1:0-7425 GCA_031422955.1 Acidimicrobiia bacterium | reverse complement strand
ACGGATCCGCACGGCCCGGTCCACCGGGGAGATCCAGATCTTGCCGTCGCCAATCTTGCCGGTTCGAGCGGACGAGGCGATCAACTCGGTGATCTTCTCGGCGTCGCTGGACTCACACAACACCTCAACTTTGACCTTGGGCACGAAATCGATCTGATACTCGGCTCCTCGATAGGTCTCGGTGTGCCCGCCCTGGCGGCCGAAACCCTTGACCTCGGTCACGGTGAGCCCGGCCACACCGGCGCCTCGGAGGGCGTCCTTCACCGATTCCAGCATGTGCGGCTTGATCACCGCAGTGACAATGTGGAGCATCTCGCTCTCCTGTGCTTGTTGGTTGTAAAATTCACGGGTTGCAAGGGTCTCGTTGGTCGTTCGTAGGTTGGAGGCCGGGCCACTGCCGCGACGCCATCATCGGACCCCCGATGCCTGCTGCAGAGTCACCGTCGCTTCGAGCAGATAGCCCCGAGAGCGCACCGTTCGGATGGCAAGGCCGAGCGGGTGCAACCGGCGCCGTAAGCGGAGGATATGCACGTCGAGCGCGTTGCGCCCAGGGTTGCCCCCCGGCCATCCGCCGCCGGTGAGCTCATCTCGGGCCACCACGCTTTCGAAGTGGTCGACCAGCACATCGGCCAGGCGAGCCTCGAGGGGCGGCAGGGCGACCTGACGATGTCCGAAACGCAACATACCCCGATCATCAAGGCGGGGCGCGCCGGCGCCGACGCGACGGCTGCGCGCGGCCAGGCTGTCGAGGCGGGCCTGGAGGTCGTTGTTGTCCACCGGCAGGCGTACCCAATCCTCCAACGGGTCCAAGACCAGGGGGGCCACCGTGCCTGCTTCCACCAACAACAACCGCGGCAGGCCGGCCGCTCCCAGCACGTCTCGACGATCTCTCTGTAACGGCCAGCGCACCATCTCCACGTTCATGGCCCGGCTGACATTACGAGCAGGACGTTTCGCCATTGTTACGCCACGATGAACACGCCCGGCTCGGCCGAGCGCTGCGTTGGCGCGTTAGCGCCCTGTCGGCCAGTCGCTCTGTGCGAGGCTGGCCTCATGGCGTCCACCTTCACCACTCGCCCCGAACTACTCGGTAGCCACGCCATGGCCGCCAGTACCCACAGGTTGGCCACCGGCACGGCTATGTCGGTGCTCGAGCGAGGCGGCAACGCCTTCGACGCGGCGGTGGCTGCGGCCTTCGTGTTGCACGTGGTCGAGCCCCACAACAACGGCCCCGCCGGCGACGTGCCCATCATGTTTCGAGCGGGGACCGATGCTGGCGTGCAGGTGCTCTGCGGCCAGGGGCCGGCGCCCGCCGGTGCCACCCTCGAGCACTATCGCAGCGAGGGTTTGGACCTCATCCCTCGCAGCGGTCTGCTCGCCGCGGTCGTGCCTGGAGCCACGCCGGCCTGGTTGACCCTCCTGGCAGACCACGGCAGTTGGCCCATTGCCGAGGTGCTGGAACCGGCCCTGGCCTACGCCCGCGACGGCTGGCCCCTCGCGAGCGGCACGACCGCGGCGGTGGCCGGTACCCGCTCCTTGTTCGAAGCCCACTGGCCCACCTCGGCCGCATACTGGCTGGTCGGGGGGAGGGTGCCAAACCCCGGTGAGCGCTGGCGCAACCCGGCCCTGGCCCAGACCTGGGAACGGCTGCTCGCCGCTGCGAGCAGTGGTGACGGCGGGCGGGAAGCACAGATCGAGCGGGTGCTGACGGCCTGGTCGGAAGGTTTCGTGGCCGAAACCATCGACGCGTTCATACAGCAGCCGGTGGACGACGGGGTCGGCCACCACTACGGCGGGGTGCTGCGAGCCACCGACATGGCCAGCTACCGCCCCCAGTACGAGGCGCCGGTCTCCTACGACTACGGCGGCTGGACCGTGCACAAGTGCGGTCCATGGTCTCAGGGCCCGGTCCTGCTGCAGTCCCTGGCCCTGCTGGCGCAGTTCGACCTGGCGTACCTGGCGGACCTGGCGGACCCGGCCGACATGGACCGCCGTGCTGGCCGGGAGGGGGGGTCGGGCGAATTCGGGTTGGGGGCAGCGTTCGTGCACCTGGTCACCGAAGCGATGAAGCTCGCTTACGCGGATCGGGACACCTTCTATGGCGACCCCGACGTGGTCGCGGTGCCGCTCGACGTGCTGCTTTCCGACGGCTACAACAAGCAGCGGGCGGCCAGCATCGACCTGGCGGCGGCTTCGTTCGCCTATCGCCCTGGCACGGTGACCGGTTTTGGCCTGGTGCCGGACTACGACGCAGCGGTCGCCCGTCAGGCCGTGGCCCGGCAATGGAGCGCCCGGGTCAGCGGTGAGGCGGCTGGTTCTGGGCCCCCGCGGGGCGACACCTGTCATCTCGACGTGGCCGACCGTTGGGGCAACGTGGTGTCCGCCACTCCCAGTGGCGGCTGGCTGCAGTCCTCCCCCCACATCAGCGCCCTGGGCTTTCCCTTGGGCAGCCGGGCTCAGATGTTCTGGCTCGACGAAGGCCACCCTTCGGTGCTGGCCCCCGGCAAGCGCCCCCGCACCACCCTCACCCCGAGCTTGGCCACCACCGACGGCGGTCGGACGGCCCTAGCCTTCGGGACCCCGGGCGGGGACGGCCAAGACCAGTGGCAGCTGCAGTTCTTTCTTCGCTACGTGCACGGCAGGAACGGGAACGGCCGCGGGCACGGGATGAACCTGCAGGAGGCCATTGATGCTCCGGCCTTTCGTTCCAGTCACTGGCCCGACAGTTTCTGGCCCCGGCAGGCCTATCCGGGCCGGCTGCTGGTGGAATCCCGTTTCGGCGACGCGGTGCTCAACCAGCTTGCCGCCCGGGGACATAAGGTCACCGCCGTCGATCCGTGGTCGGAGGGCAGCATCTCCGCCGTGCTGAGCCCGGCCGAGGGCTTTCTCCGGGCTGCCGCCAACCCCCGAGGCATGCAGGGCTACGCCGCCGGCCGTTGAACGGAGAGGTTAGGGAACCAATCGGGCTCCCCTGCCGTCTGATCACCATGCGCTTATCTCGCCTCGTACTGCTTCTCGCCGCCTTATCGATCTGGCTGCTCGGCGCCTGCGGGCAGGATCTCAGCCGGAAGGGGAAATCGGCGCACTGGCCGCAGTGGCCACTGCGGTGAGGGCGCCATCGTGGTCGGGATCGGCCAGACACAAAGCGCTGGCGTCGGTCATGGCCAGGAACCGGCCGAGGCAGCGCCCGAGTTGCGCATGGCCGGCCTCGTTCGGGTGCAGCGACTGGCTGATCAAATGCATCCCGATGCCTCTGCGGATCTGAGCCGTGTTGACGAAGATGCCCTTTGCCCATTCCGAGCCGGGCGAGGCTCCTTGGGCGCACACCTCGTGTCCTTCCAAGGCGCGGCTGAGGTCGAGAAAGCGATCACCTCGGGAGGCGGCGACCTGGGCCCAGGCGTTGGCGATGCTCGGCGTGAGCTCGTTGCGGGCGAAGGCCAGATCGTTCAGGGTGAACGGGCAGCCCATGGCCAAACGCAGCCACGGGCTACGGATCCGCTCGGTAACCGGGGAGGGGTAGGAGACCAACACCACTTGGACATGATCCGGCCCGTGACCGCCTTCGGCCAGCACCGCGTGCACATCGTCGAGCACGGCGCCCACCGAAGCGGACACCTGGTCCAATTGGGCCGGCAGCCGGGCCGCGATGGCGTCGCCGCAGTCCGCCACCAAGGGCAGGTAGGCAGCGATGCAGTCGCGGATCATCTCGCCGAAGCCGAGGTCGTTGCCACCGACAGACACCACCACCGCCCGCACGTCGTAGACCGCGAGTATGTCGCCCAGCTGCTCGATCTGGGACCTTCCGCCATACCTATCGATACCTCCCAGGCGGAGGTTGGCGGTGGTCGAGCCGGAACAAGCCAAGTTGAGCGCCACATCGACGTTGGTCAGGCCCGTCTGGTGGATCAGGGCCCGGGTGGACTGGTGGCATTGGTTGCTGGCCGTATCGGTTCCGGGGGCATAGTCGCCGGCCGCCTCGCCCGACAGATAACTGTCCCCGATGGCCACAATGGCGCTGGGTTTGGACCCGGTCTCCGGCGCGACCACCCCACCTGGCCAGGCGACGCCGGTCGCGCCCACGGCCCCCAGCAAGGAGCCGAGGAGGACAGTGGCCAAGAACCGGCTGATGCGCACGCCGTCAACGTATCGTCATCGGGCCGTCGCCCCACTTCACGCCGGGGGCCGACCTCGTCGCCATCGGACGGGCCGGGACAGCCCCGGACGGACTGCCGTACTGACTGGTATGGAATCGAGGCCATTGGCCGAGCGTCCGACCGCTTTGCGCTGCTACGAAAACCCATCAAATAAATGGAAACGCTAACCCTGCCGATCGACGCCGATCAGCGCAACGAGGTGATCGGCGTGAGCGGGCGGTCACCCGACAAGACCGCCACCAGGTTGTCGCACGCCAACTGCACCATGGCCCCCCGGGCCTCGTGGGTGGCTGAACCCAAATGGGGAAGCAACACGACGTTGTCCAGCTCGAACAGACCCGGATGAACCTTCGGCTCCTGTTCGTACACATCGAGCCCTGCGCCGGCGATGACCCGGTTCCGCAAGGCGTCGACCAGAGCCGCTTCGTCGACAAGGGGGCCTCGGGCGGTGTTGATGAGTAGAGCGCTGTCCTTCATAACGGCCAAGGCCGCCCCGTCGATCAAGTGGCGCGTCTCGGCGGTGAAGGGGGCGTTGAGCACGACCACGTCGGAGCGGGCCAGTAGCTCGTGGAAGGACACGTAGCTGGCGGCGGCGCCCGGCACCGGCCTGCGATTGTGGTACACGACGTCCATGTCGAACCCGACTGCTCGTCGGGCCACCGCCGAACCGATCTTGCCCATGCCGATGATGCCGAGGGTTTTAGCGTTCAGGCCCACCCCGAGCAGCTCCGCCGGCCGCCAACCCGCCCACGTCCGGCACCGCAGCAGCCGCTCACCTTCCCCGATCCGGCGGGCCACGGCCAAGATCAGCGCCCAAGTCAGATCGGCGGTGGCGTCGGTCAACACGTCGGGCGTGTTGGTCACCACCACGCCGCGCTCCGAGCAGGCGTCCACGTCGATGTTGTCGAATCCCACCGCCATGTTGGCGACAATGCGCAAGTTGGGGGCCGCGTCGAGCAGGGCCGCGTCGACCTGCTCGGACAGCAAGCACAGCAGCCCCGCGGCGGGGGCCACCAGGCGGGCCAGCTCCTGGTGCGGACAGGGGCTGTCTACGTCTCGATAGCGCACATCGAAAGCGGCCTGGCGCAGCGGATCCACTCCGGGGAAGGGAACCTGTCGGGACACGGCAACCACGGGCGCACTCACGGCGCAGACCCTACGCTGCGCGCCTATGGAACTTCGCTTAGACGGCCTCATCGTTGAGGTCCGTGACCACGTCGGCTACGCCACCATCGACCGGCCGGAGCGAATGAACGCGCTGTCGAGCGGTTTGCAGGCGGCGATCGTGGATACCTTCGACACCTTCTCGAACGACCCTGCCGTGTGGGCGGTGCTACTCAGCGCCACCGGCGAACGGGCCTTCTCGGCCGGCGTAGACCTGAAGGAGGTCGGCTCCAACGACATAACCGGCCGCGGGCCGACCCAGCCCATGCAGGGATCGCGCCGAAACTTTTTCGAAGTCGTGCTCGAATGCGCCAAGCCAACCGTGGCGGCCCTCTTCGGTTACGCCATGGGCGGGGGTTGCGAACTGGCGTTGGCCTGCGATCTGCGCATCGCCGCGGACGATCTGCAGATCGCCATGCCCGAGGCGAAGCGAGGCATGGGAGCGAACTTCGGCTCCCAGGTGCTGGCCCGCGTCGTGCCCCAGGCCATTGCCTACGAGATGCTCTACACGGGCGAGCCGCTCGGCGCGAGCGAGGCCCACCATTGGGGCCTGGTCAACCGGGTGGTGCCTCGCGCCGAGCTAGCGGCAGAGGCAGAGGCGTTGGTGCGCTCCATCGTGGCCAATGCACCGCTGACCACGCAGCGTTACAAGGCCATGATCGGGCGGGGTAGGGAGCTTCCCCTGGCTGCCGCCTTGCGGCTGAACGTGGGCCCCAACCCCTACACGTCACAAGATCGGGTCGAGGGCGTGGCCGCCTTCCTGGAAAAGCGCACCCCCAACTGGAAGGCGCAGTGATGTGAACTGATCTGAGCGAGTCCGTCCCGCCCCCCGCTCCAGACGTCCGCAGTTAGGGACGGGGAGCGGCGGCTTTGGCGAGGCGATCGGCGATGGCTTGGCCGAGCCCGGCGGCGGCAGGGGCCACGGCCAAGATGCAGTCCACGCCGAGCTCGTCGGCCTCCCGTAGGCGTCGATACAACACCCGAGCATACTGTTCGGTATTGTCAACCGGCTCTAGGACCATCGCGGCCACGATCCCGGACGACACGATCCCGGACGACACGAGCGACGCGGCGAGGTCGGAGGAGGCACCCAACACCACCACGCGGCGTCCACCGGCTTGGTGGGCGGCCACCGCGGCGAGCACCTCGGAGGCGCCGACCACCTCGAGCGCTGTTTGGGGAGCGTAGTGCGACGCCAACATGCCCGAGGCCCGCGACGGACCAGACGCCGAACGCAGAGCCCGTCCCAACACGTCCTCGATCGCTCGGGCCGAAATCCCGCCGGGCCGAAGCAGGGTGGGTTCGGACCCGGTGAGTTCCACGATGGTGGATTCCACACCCACCCGGCAGGCCCCACCGTCCAAGATGATCTCGGGGCCGATGGCGCCGTGGCCCCCAACCGCCACTGCCGCGAACTCGGCGGCCACATGGGCGGCGGTGGTGGGGCTGACCCGGCCGAAGCGGTTGGCCGAAGGAGCAGCCACCGGGCGACCAGTCGCCCGCAACAACGCAAGCGCCACCGGATGGTCCGGCACCCGCAAGCCGACGCTGGCCCTGCCCCCGGTAGCGGCCAGGGAGATGTTCTCGCCCCGACCCAGCACCAAGGTCAGAGGCCCGGGCCAGAAGGCCTCGGCCAAACGATGCGCGCTCGGGGGTATGTCTCGCCCCCAGCGGTCTAACTCGGAGGCCTCGGACAGATGCACGATGAGGGGATGATTGGCCGGTCTGCCTTTCGCCGCGAAAATGGCGGCCAAGGCGACAGAGTCGGTGGCGTCGGCCCCTAGCCCGTACACGGTCTCGGTGGGAAAGGCCACCAACCGGCCGGCGCGCAGCACCGCGCTGGCCCGATTCACAGCAGCGGCGTCGGCGGCCAGAATGATCAAGAGGGTCAACCTATCGGCACGTATCGGCCCGGCTGATGATCGGATCGGCGGGGCCGACGTCGAGGGCCCCGCGCTGAGCTTCGCCGGGGTGTGCAAAGCTTGCGGCCATGGCCGCCACCGCCGTGGGCACGGGGCCCCCCCCAAAGCCGCGCCGCCGCCCCCCCCCCGCACCCCCCGCCGGCCCACCCCAACCCCAACCCCAACGGGGGGGGGGGGGGGGGGGG
>JANPEN010000468.1:0-6383 GCA_031422955.1 Acidimicrobiia bacterium | reverse complement strand
CCCTCAGTGGTCGGGCGCGGGCCCGCCGGGTGGCCATGGTGACCCAGGTGCCGGTGCTGCCGCCGGCGATGTCCGTCGCTTCCTACGTGTTGTTGGGCCGTACCGCCCACCTGGGGCCATGGGGGCGGGAGTCCGCCGGTGACCTGGTGGCGGTGGCCGCCGCCTTAGCCCGCCTTGACGCGGCCGGCCTGGTCCATCGGACCCTGGCCACGCTGTCGGGGGGGGAGGCGCAGCGGGTCACCATTGCCCGCGCCCTGGTGCAGGACACCCCCCTGCTGTTGTTGGACGAGCCGACTAGCTCGCTCGACATTGGCCATCAGTTGGAGATGCTCGACCTGATCGACGAGCTCCGGCAGGAACGGGGCCTGGCCGTGCTTTCGACCATGCACGACCTGACCCTGGCCGCCCAGTACGCCGACTCGCTTACCCTGTTGTACGAAGGCCAGGTGGTGGCGGCCGGGCCGGCGGTGACCGTGCTGACCGAGGAGAACCTGAGCCGCTACTACCGGGCCAGGGTCAAGGTCATCCGCGACGGCCCCACCCTCATTGTGGTCCCCGTCCGGGGCCAGCCAGCACTGGCTCACCCCGTGCTGGCCCAGACAATGCCCGCCCAGACAGTGCCGGACCTACTGCGGTGAGCGGGCGGTTGTCGCTGCAGTGGGGGCTGCGCCACGAGCAGGGCCAGGACCTAGCGATGTTGTGGTGGTCGGCGCCGGAGGAGCTGCGCATGGTCTCCACCAGCCTGATCGGGGGAGGGATCGGCCCGTGTCGATGGTTCCTCAACGCCCAGGTCCCCGCCCACTACGACCGTGGCGATCCCGAGCAGCACGTGTTGGAATTGGCCGCGTTGGCCGGCCTGGACGGCCCCGGGGCGGCCATGATCACGGCGGTGGATGTTCGGGAGGTCCGCCACACCGAGGAGGACGGGGTGCAGGTACTCGCCACCGTAGGCCTGGGCTGGCCGACCTGGGCCGCTGGCCCCGCTGGCGCAGGTGGCACGGCCGGCGGGGGCGGCCCGGCCGGCTCCGCGGCGCCGGTGGGTACCGTCAACCTGTTCGTGGTGGTCCCGGCTCCGGTGAGCGACGCAGCCCTGGTCAACTTGGTCACCACCGTGGCCGAGGCCAAAGCCCAGGCCCTTTTCGAAGCCGGTGTGGCCGGCACGGGGACCGCTTCGGACGCGGTGTGCGTCGCCGTGGAGCGGTCGCGGACGGGGACGGGCGCGGGGACCAGCTGCCAGTCGCCCGGCGGCGAGAATGGGGCCAACCGTTTCGGTGGGCCTCGCTCCTACTGGGGCTCCAGGGTGGCTCGGGCCGTGCATCGGGCCGTGGCCGAAGGTGCCCTGGCCGATCGTGATGGCGCGCTCGCCCGAGGCTGGCCCCGACCCTGATCGGCCCACCCGGCCCACCCCGCGCGGTGGTTTGGCCGCGTTGGGCCGGCTGAAGGGATAAGTTCCGGCCCAAAGGGGGCTGGAATGACGATCAAGGATATCTTCCATATCAACGTCAACTGCACCGACTTGGAACGCTCGCGGGCGTTCTATGAGCTGGTTGGCTTCACCGTGGTGACCGAGCTGGGGCTCGGAGGTTCGGCCCAGATGCTGGCCGGGCTGGGGCTTGATCCCAGCTACCGGGCTCGAGCGGTGCTGATGATGCTGGAGCCGGACAAGCCTCGCGGCACCCGCATCGACCTCATCGAGTGGGTGACCCCACCCACCACCGGGACCGCCCCCGCCGATCTGACCCACGTGGGCGCGGTCCGCATTGCCCTGTGGACCATCGGCATCGAGGCCGAGTACGAACGACTGCGGGCGGCCGGGGTCGAGTTCTTGTCCCCTCCGGTGACCATGGGCGCCGCCGGCGGCCCCAGTTTCTGCTGCTTCCCCGATCCCGACGGCACCATTCTGGAGCTCATCGACTTCGGCGGTGCCCGATGAGCCTGCGCGGTGCTGCCGCGGTGGTGGGCGTAGCGGAGCTACGGCCTACCCGCTGGACCCAGGATGAGACCACCATCGGCATGTTCACCCAGGTGGGTCTGGCCGCCATCGAGGACGCGGGGTTGCAACTGTCCGACATTGACGGGCTCATCGCCCACCCCATGGCCGGTGTCCCCATGCTGGTGCCTTCCACCCTGATCGAGTCGATGGGCCTGCGCTGCAGCTACGCGGCCACCGTGGATCTGGGTGGGGCCACTGGGGCGGCCATGGTGTGGCGGGCGGCGGCGGCCATTGCCGCCGGTCAGGCTAATGCGGTGCTGTGCGTGACGGCCTCCCGGCGCAAGCAGCGCAACCGGCCCGCCGCCGGGGAACGTACCCGCTCGGCGGGGTCCGGCACGGCCGGGGTAGGCGGCAAGGACCTGTCGGCCTGGGGAGAGTTCGAGGTGCCCTTCGGCAACGTCGGCGCCAACATCGGCTACGCCATGATCGCCCAGCGCTACCTGCACGAACAGCAAGCCACCCCCGAGCAGCTGGCCAAGATCGCCGTGCACCAACGAGACAACGCCTGCGTCAACCCCGACGCTTGGTTCTACGGCCAGCCCATCACCGTGCAGGACGTGCTGGAATCACCGGTGGTGGCCGATCCCCTGCATCTGCTTGAGATCGTGATGCCCTCTGCCGGTGGGGCCGCCCTGGTCGTAGTCAGCGCCGAGCTGGCCCGCTCGCTGGAGCCTTCCCTGGGCCGACCGGCGGCGTGGTTGCTGGGGGCGGGGGAGTGCTGCACCCACAAGACGGTCACCTACGCCCCCAGCCTGATGGACACCGCCATCAAGCCCGCCGCCGACCGAGCCTTCAACCAGGCCGGGGTGACCCGCCAACAAATCGGGCTGGCCTCGCTCTACGACTGCTACACCATCACCGTGCTGGTCACCCTGGAGGAGGCGGGTTTCTGTCCCCGGGGCGGCGGCGGAGCCTTCGTGGAGGAGCGAGATCTGCGCTGGAACGGAGATTTTCCGCTCAACACCCACGGTGGCCAGCTCAGCTTCAGCCAGCCCGGGTTGGCCGGCGGTATGAGCCATGTCACGGAGGCGGTGCGCCAGGTCCAACAACGCAGCGGCCCCCGCCAGGTGGCCGATTTGAACTTCGCCTTCGTCAACGGCAATGGCGGGATCATGTCCGAGGAATGCGCGCTGGTGTTCGGGGTGGAGCCATGACCCACCCCCGTCCGGCCTCACCGTCGGTGCTGACCCTGCCCTTTTGGGAGGCCACCGCTCGCGGGCAGTTCCTCATCCAGCGTTGCGGGGGTTGCCAGGCGGCAATCTTCTATCCGCGACCGGCCTGTCCGCGCTGTGGGCGGGCCGATCCGGCCTGGGAGGCGGCCGCCGGCACAGGCACGGTGCACACGTTCAGCGTCGCCCGCCGGCCTACCCACCCCAAGTTCACCGGTGACGAGCCCTACGTGGTGGCCATTGTCGAGCTGGCCGAGGGGCCTCACGTGACCACCAACATCGTGGGCTGTGATCCCGACGACGTGCGGGTGGGCATGGCCGTTGAACTGGTGTTCGACGAGGTCGGAGCGGACGGCTTCGCCCTGCCGTTCTTTCGCCCGGCCGCCGCCTCCTGAATGGCTCAGGGGCGAAAGCGTTCACTGCTCGCTCAAAGCCAGATCACCTCGTCCTGGGCGGGGATGCGCTCACAGGTCGGACACCATGGGCGGCTTTCCAGGGCGGTGCCGCAGGGCGGATGGAAGGCCGCGTCCTGGGTTCGCTCGGCGCCAGCATGGCGGGCACCCCAGGAAGCGAGCACGTCGAGCGCGTCGCCCAGTTG
The DNA here is from genome assembly GCA_031422955.1 of Acidimicrobiia bacterium. GTDB lineage: Bacteria > Actinomycetota > Acidimicrobiia > Acidimicrobiales > CAIXPF01 > CAIXPF01. The sequence continues at coordinate 2,623 of JANPEN010000468.1, read as the reverse complement.
CTGACCGGTTTCGGTCAGCTCGTAGCGAAACCGGGCCGGTCGAGCCTGATAGCGAACCGCGGCGAGGATGCCGTCGGCTTCTAGGCGGCGCAGACGGGCAGTCAAAATGTTAGGGGCAACCCCGCTGACCTGCTCGGATAGCTCGCTGAAGCGTAACGGTGCCCGTCGTAGGGATTCGACCAGGAGCAAAGACCAACGGTCCCCGACCCGGCTGAGGGCACGATCCAGCGAAGAAATCGGTGCGGCGCGCTCGGACATCTCGGCGTCCTCTGCTAACTTGCGATTTACAAGTCACTTGCAACTCGCAAGTTGATAGGGCTTGCGGAACGAAATGAGTCGCAATGAGTGTAGCGGAAATCGGTCTCGCCGCCCGAGCCGTGGCCGAACGCGTCGACGGTGCCGTCGTCTCTATCGGCACCGATCGCAGGGGCAGCGGGGTGGTCATCGCCCCCAACCGGGTGGTCACCAACGCCCACAACCTGGCCGACCGAACCACCTTGGTCACCTTCGCCGATGGCCAGGCCCGTCAGGGTCGGGTCCTCGGCTCCGACATCGACGGCGATCTGGCCGTGCTTGAGGTCGACACCGCCACCATCACCCCGGTAGCTCTGCCCGACCCGGCCGCGGCGGGGGCGGCGGATGGGAACGCGGCGGGGGCCGAGTCGGCGGCCGCCGGCCTGGGTGATCTGGTCCTGGCGGCTAGCCGATCCAGTGACGGTTTGCGGCTCACCGTGGGCTTCGTTTCCGGCACCGGGCGCAGCTTTCGCGGGCCCCGGGGCCGCCGTATCGTGGGCGGCATCGAGCATTCGGCTCCCTTGGCCCGAGGCGCCTCGGGGGGACCGCTGTTGTCCCCCGAGGGGGTGCTCCTTGCCATCAACACCCACCGGGTCGATCGCGGGTTCTACCTGGCCCGACCAACCGACGCGGCCATGCTTCGCCGGTTGGAGGATCTCCAAGCCGGCAAGACGGTGAGGACGCGGGTGTTGGGGGTAGCCCTGGCCCCCGCCGACGTGGCCGCCCGGCTTCGACGATCGGTGGGGCTGAGCGAGCGCACCGGCTTGTTGGTGCGTGGCGTCGAGCCAGACAGCGCCGCCGGGCGAGCCGGGTTGGGCGAGGGTGACCTCTTGGTGGCAGCCGGGAACGCAGAGCTGTTCAGCGTGGACGATCTGCATCGGGCCCTGGCTGAGATGGCCGATGATTCCCTGGTGGTGGGCATCCTCCGAGGCGCTGAAGAACTCACCGTCACCGTCGTGTTCGAGGTCAAAGGGGCTGACCCCGAGCCGGCCTAGGGTTGGTCATTGGAGCGGGCAGAACTGCGGCGGTGGAGAGCAGTGTGCCGGTCCGAGCTCCCGTCGCAGCGAACGCTCGATCATGCCCGGGCGTCGGCTTCGTCCGGGCTCAGGGATTCGTCGGGGCCGGGCTCGTATGGCACGCGTCTATTGTCGACTGATGGGCGGGGTCGGTTACCCGATTTCTGGGTAGCCGAGCCACCATCAGACTGTCTCACTCAGACCGTCTCACTCAGACTGTCTCACCGGCAGTGCTAGGAACCATGCATGGCCGAGATCCGCTGCTCCAACTGTGGCGGCACCCACGCCCGGGCCGTCGAGGTCCGTCAATGTTTCATCGATCGCCCGCCCAGCACGGCCGCCGCTTGGCCAGCGGTCAGCGTCGAGGTAAATACGGATCGCCCCGCGGAGCTGGAACGCGACGCGGAGCTGGACCGTTACGCGGAGCTGGAGGGGGGCGACCTCGCCGAGGACACCGCTGGCGAAGCGGCCTTTGACCGCGTCCCAGCCCGGCCAGGCCCAGCCCGGCGCCCACCGGCCCGGCGCGCGGCCCCCCGAGCCAGCGGCCCTTCGGCTCGGGCCTGGTATCGCCCCGCAAGCGACTGGGCAGGGCCCGATCCGCTGGGCCGGGGGCTCATCATCGCTCCAGGCGGCGAGGTGCCTTCGCCCTGGGTGGACCAACCTCGATTCCGTTTTGGACCTGGCCTGGTTGCACCTGGCACCACCCTGGACGCAGCTGCTACGGACGCGGCTGCGCTGGACGTAGCTGCCCTGGACGAGTTGATCATCTGTTGGACGCAGCGACGGCGGTTCGTGGTGGAATGGCACGCACCGGCCGGTGAGGTCGATAGGCCTGAGGCCGGTCCGCCCAGCTTCGGGGCCGACCCAGTGGTGGAGGCAACCCCGTGGGCGGTGGGGGTTGCCTTTGCGTTCACCGCCGAGGGGTTGGAGGCGTTGTTACGCGACCACGCCGTCGACGCCCGCCATCCTGAGGGAGCCCGCTTCCGTCCAGCCGAGGCGGCTCGCGCCCTGGGCGCCTCGGGCGCTGAGGCCCCCGGTGCCGACGTGGTCTCCCCGGAGGGAGAACCCCTGCTCATCGACGGTGGCCCGCTCGCTCCGGGGGGTATGGGGGCCACGGCCGTGGTGCCAGTGGCGCTGGTCGCTTCCGGCCGGCTGACCCCGCTCGTCGGAGCCGATCCCCAGGCCGAGCTGGCCCCGGACCAGTTGGCCGCGGTGGGCCACCGCGGCGGTGGCGCCCGCATCATCGCCCCCGCCGGGTCGGGCAAGACCAGGGTGTTGACCGAGCGGGCCAGGCTCCTGTGGGTTCTGCGCGG
>JANPEN010000467.1:0-5404 GCA_031422955.1 Acidimicrobiia bacterium | reverse complement strand
ATCCGCCCCGGGGCAGAAGGCCTTGCCGGCCCCGGTGATGACGATGACGCGGGCCGCGGGATCCTCCGCCGCTTGTTGCAAGCGGGTCAGGAAGGCGACTTCGAGGTCACCGTTCATGCCGTTGTTGCGCTCGGGACGATTGAACGTCACCAGTGCCACCCCGTCGCGCACCTCGTACAGGCAAAGCTCCTCGTTCATGGCCACATCCTGTCAGGCTTCGCCCTATCGGGCCGGGTACGAAGCCCGCCCCAGCTGACCTCAGCTACCAGCCACGCTGCGTGGGCGCTTAGGCGAATTGTGCGGCGTAGAGTGGGCGAGTTCGACGCATGGACGGCCGGTCCTCAACGATCTGCGAGTTCCATCCAACTCCGCCTCGAACCAGACCATTTCGTAAGACAACGATGCAGGTCACGGCGCTGGCCTTCTCGAGGTCAAGACGACAGGTGGATGGAACCCGCATTTCTTTCTGGCGGCACCCCACCATCGGCCAAACCTGATCGTCCACTGCGTCCATCGCCACCCCACCGTTCACCGCCACCGCTCGCCGCCGTTGTGGCCGCCACGCCCGCGCCGTCGATCGGGGGTGCAGCAGAAAAGCACAAAAGTCGACGAATTCAGCCAGTTTTCGCGGCGAATCGACATCGAATCGCCCCGAGAAGGCGCTGGTCAAGCCCAGGAAACCCAGCGAAACAGCTAGCAGCCCGCAGCAGCGGCCAGCCTCGCGTCGCCGACGTAGAGTTGGTCATGACCGTCGTTCATCTGCCCGCCGACACCGACGCGGCGTCGTTGGCCAACGTCTTGCGCACCGATGGCTGCGTCGTTGTGGACGACGTCGCACCGCTCCAGCTCCGGCAACGATTCCAGGCCGAGATGGCTGAGCACCTGGCCGCCACCGCCACGGGGCCGGACGAGTTCTCCGGCGTGAACACCCGCCGCACCGGCGCCCTCATCGCCCGCTCCCCCACGGCCAGGGAGCTGGTCATGCACCCCCTGGCCCTGGGTACCACCGCGGCCCTGTTGGGAACCAAGAAGTCCGCTTTCCAGTTGCACTTGACCCAGGTCATCGCCATCGGGCCGGACTCCCCCGCCCAACTTGTGCATCGCGACCAGTGGGCTTTCGACTTCTTCCCCTTCCCCGCCGGCACCGACGTGCAGTGCAACACCCTGTGGGCGCTGACCGATTTCACCGAGGAGAACGGCGCCACCCGGGTGATTCCCGGCAGCAACCACTGGGAAGACCGGCTGCGGCCCGATGGCACCGAGACCGAACCGGCCACCATGACGGCTGGTTCGGTGCTGTTCTACACCGGGTCGCTCTACCACGGCGGCGGCGCCAACCGGTCCGACCAGACCCGCGTGGGCATCAACCTCACCTACTGCCGCAGCTGGCTGCGCCAGGAGGAGAACCAGTACCTGGCCTGCCCGCCCGAGATCGCCCGCACCCTGGAGGAACCGCTGCTGCGGCTCATGGGCTACGGCCGCGGCGCGTACGCCCTCGGCTATGTCGGGGATCTGCAGGATCCGCTCGAGGTACTCCTCGAACGCGACCCGGCCCTCCGGGCTGCGTCGTTTTTGGTCTGATCAGAACACGCCAAGTTGCGTAGCTTCGACGAGCCGCGTCTGAGGGTACCGGACCTCGAGAAGTGGTGAGGAGCGAACCTGGCGGGTGAAACCATCGCTGGCTTTCTCCCAGGCGTCACGGGTTCGGATCGTCACGTTGACCTCCCGTCCGAGCCGTTGTTGCGCCCGCAGAGCGGCCTCGTGGACGTCGTCGCGATCCGGTCGACCGATGACGAGCAGGTCGATGTCGTTTGGGGCCGGCCCGGCTTCGCCTTCGTAGCGCGCTGCCCACGATCCATAAATCATGAGCTGTTCGATCCGGTCCACGGTGCCGAACTCTTCGGAGATGACCAGCGGTGGCCCGAAGGCCATGAGCACCAGCTGGGTGAGCGGACGGACATACGGATTGGACTCGTTGGCGGATAGAAGCTTCGTTCTGCCGACGGTGTCGATCCGTAGCAGCTGGACTTCCTGTAGTCGCCGCACTTCCGTGGCGACCGTCGAAAATAGAGCGCTTTCCCCGGCCCACCCGAGGTGTAAAGGTCTCCGCCCTGACCATTCTGTGACCACTGAGGCTATTCCACCGAGGGAACCAGACTCTGACCTGCGGGTTGTTGGCGGAGGTGGACTGAAATGCCGTGCGCGTTATCCCCGGCAGCGACCATTGGGAAGACCGCTTGCGGACCGCTCGACGTGCTGCTGGAACGAGACCCGACCCACCGGACACCGTCGTTTATGGTCTGAGTGACCGGCACCGGTCCTCGGCCAGAACCGCCACCCACCAGGAAACGGAAAAACCAACGATGCGAGCAGTAGTCCTACGCAACGGCACCCTGGTGGTGGACGAGGTGGCCGAACCCCAGCCCGGGCCGGGGCAGGTGCTGTTGGAAACAATCGCCTGTGGCATCTGCGGGTCGGATCTGCACTGTGCCCGCCACGCTCACAGCTTCACCGCGGCAGCCAAGGCCACCGGCATGACCATCTTCCAGTTCGATCCCGATCGGGACCTGGTGATGGGTCACGAGTTCTCCGCCCGTATCGCCGAGTTCGGACCGGTGCGAGCCGGTGATCCGCCCCCCAGTTTGGCGGTGGGTGACATCGTGGTGGCCCATCCGGTGCTGCGCCAGGCCGACGGGTTGCGTTCCATCGGTTACAACAATGACCATCCCGGGGGGTATGGCGAGCGGGTGGTGGTCGAGGCCAGCGGTCTGCTCGCCGTACCAGAAGGTACGGACCCGCTCCACGCCGCGCTGACGGAACCGTTGGCGGTGGGCCTGCATGCGGTGAACGCTTCGAGAGTCGGCGAGCGCAGCGGCGCCATCGTGTTGGGTTGCGGGCCGGTGGGCTTGGCCGTGGTGGCCGCCTTGAAGCTTCGGGGGGTGGAGTTGATCGTGGCGGCGGACTTCTCTCCTCGGCGCCGGGAACTGGCCGCCGCCATGGGGGCGGCGGTGGTGGTAGATCCCAACGTGGAGCCCGCTGTGCACGCCTGGCGCCAGGCCGGCGGGCGGGGACCGGCGGTCATCTTTGAGGCGGTGGGGGTGCCGGGCATGATCGCGGCCACCATGGCCGCCGCCCCCTCCCGCAGCGAGATCGTGGTGGTGGGCTTGTGCATGCAGCCCGACATCATCGAACCGACGGTGGCCATTTCTCGCCAGTTGACCCTGCAGTTTGTGCTCGGGTGGACGCCGGAGGAGTTTGCCACCAGCCTGGCCGGTATCGCCGCCGGCACGGTAGACGTGGCCCCGTTGATCACCGGCCGGGTAAGCATGGAGGAAACGGCAGCCGCCTTCGAGACGCTGGCTCAGCCCGATGCCCACGTGAAAATCTTGGTGCAACCCAACGGCTGAGCCTTCGGCGCCGGATGCCGAATCCCGTCAGCACCTGAGGGCAAGATGGCTCACTACCAGATCAATGTCGTCGGGGCGCGGTGCGGGAAGGCTATCGAAAGCGAACCAGGCCACCGGTTGGTCGGCCTCGGCTCGGAGCGCGCGCAACCCGTCGTGGTGGGAGGTGCGCAACAGTGGGATCCGGTAGAGGTAGCCCAACGTCCAATGTGACACGCGGAGCCCAGGGGCACGGGCACAGCCCACCGAGTAGCCGATGGTGAGGGGATCGAGCGAGGCCGGCTCGGCGATGATCCCGGTCTCTTCCCGCAATTCCCGGGTGGCGCCATGCAACGGATGCTCGTCCGCCTCCAGATGGCCGCCAGGGCAGGACCAGCCGTGCAGGCGATGGTTGGCCAGCAGGATGTGACGGCTGGGCTGGTCGACCACCCAGGCAATAGCGGTGAGGTGGCCAGGGGCGGTCCGCCCCCACGGACGGTAGGCGGCGGGCGCGTTAGCAGATTCGGCGGCCCGTACGAAGGCGGCGATGTTGGTGTCAATGACAATGCGGGCGCGACGGATGGAAGCGGCCAGATCAACGGGCCCGGGCACGGCTTACCGGATGCCGGCGGAGCGGATCAGGCTCAAGGCCTCGCCTCGGGCCCGGGCGTCGGTGCGGAACTGTCCCCGCACGGCGGAGGTGACGGTCTCCGCTCCCGGCTTGGCCACCCCGCGGATGGACATGCACAGATGCTCGGCCTCCAGCACCACGATCACCCCGGTGGGGGCCAGGGCCCGCTCGATGGCGGAGGCGATCTGGGTGGTCAGGCGTTCCTGGACCTGCAGACGCCGGGCGTAGCCATCCACCAGGCGGGCCAGCTTGGACAGCCCCGTCACCATGCCGGACGGGCCGGGGATGTAGCCCACGTGGGCCCGGCCGATGAAGGGCAGCAGGTGGTGTTCGCACATGGAGGAAAAGGCGATGTCACGGACCAACACCAGCTCGTCGTGGTCGACGGCGAACACGGTGGAGAGGTGGGCGGCGGGGTCCTCCTCCATGCCGGAGACGACCTCGGCGTACATGCGGGCGACCCGGGAGGGGGTGGCTTGCAGCCCGTCGCGGTCGGGGTCCTCGCCCAGGGCGAACAGCAGTTCCCGCACGGCCGCGGTCAGCCGGGTCTGGTCGACGGGGGTGGTGCGCATCTTGTCCATCGGCGCAGCTTTGACCACCGGCGGGCTCCCCGCCCAAACCGCAGCCCGGCCAAAAGCCCAAGCGCCTCCCGCACCGACGTTGGTACAGGAGGCGACTCGGTCAGGGGCAGATCAGGAGACCCGGCTCTCCTCGACCACTGTACGGCCGTCAGGACTCACCGTGCGCCGGCTCTTGGCTGACGAAAACCCCATGAAACTGCCTCGCAGCAGCGAGACGATCAGCCCGATGGCGCCAACGATCATCAAGATGATGCCGACCGCCGCCAAATCCACGCCGTCCATGGCGGCATCGATAGCGAAATACAGAATCGCACCGGCAGCAAGAAGAAGAACACTCAGTCCGCCCATGGGGCAGCTCCTTGTTCGAGGCGGGCTCCGATCGGCCCAGCGCTGCAAGTGGAGTACCCGCATGGGCCAGCAGGGCAAACGCCAGATCTTTCTGAGCGGTGTTCGCAAGGTGTGGAGCAGATCCACGGGGCGGTGGCCCTGGAACGAGGCCATCTCCTCGAACAGCTCTACCGAGAGGTACGCGCCGCCCATATCTACGAAGGCTCCAGCGAGATTCAGCGCGAGATCATCGCCCGCCACCTCCTCGCCGAGGGAGACTCGGTCGAGCATGACCGCCGGGGTGGAGGCGGTTGCTAGGTTGTCACCTAGCGATGCGGTAGCTCCCGGCCAACCGGCGTCGATTCTGAAACTGTCGCGGCGGCGATTGCAGGGGAGGGCGGAGGGATGACGAAGTTCTCGAACGAGGCGGCGCTAGCCCGCATCGCCGACCGGTCGGCCAAGGTGGTGGTGGTCGGACAGGG
>JANPEN010000466.1:0-9107 GCA_031422955.1 Acidimicrobiia bacterium | reverse complement strand
CACGGGCACCGAGGGGTCGGCGCGTGCCATCGACTTCGCCGGTTCATGAGCGCGTCGGTTCATGGCAGCTACCGGGTTGGCGTCCTCGGGGTGAGCCGGTGGGCGGTAGATGGCGCGGGATGCTCGACGTAGTTGCACCATCAGGAACAAGCTTCGACCCCCGTAGGCGATCGGCCAGGCGAACACCCCGACCCCCGCCCACAGCGCCACGAAACACACCGCCACCATGGCCACGCTCAACACCACCAGCTGGCGGGCGAAGGCCCGCGCCAGCCCCGAGCCGATCAGCTCGGTGGTGGGGGCCATGGCCAGCGCAGCAATGGCGGTGGCGATCAGCACGGCGAGCAGAAAGCCGTCAACACGATAGGCGGCGGGAATCAGCTGTCGCAGCGGGTTGATCGACCAGTTGACGGTGACGGGCACGGTGTAGGCCAAGGTGGCGCCCAGCACCAAGGCGCTGAAGATCAGGTTGGTGCGCTGCGCCCCTTGGCGATGGCGCTCCAGTGCGTGGCTCATGATCTGGCGCCGGTACACGCTCAGCACACCGAGGGCGAACACCAAAACCGGCTGGGCGGCCACCCGGGTCGCCTCGTATTCGCCCACTCCTCTCACACCGATCCACAGGGAGATCAGCGCCAGACAAGCGAAGTGGGTGGCCCGATCAACGATGCCGGCCCCGAGCAGCCAACCCCCTTGAGCCATCACCTTGCGCAGTTCCACCGGCGCGGCCGGGCCGGGCCCGGCCCGTCGGCGGGCAAGCACCATGGCAAAGGCGAGGGACACGGCGTTGGACAGGGCCAGGCCTAGCGGAGGCACGTAGAGATCCGATACCCCCAGGGGGCGCAGGCCCACGACGCAGCTCAGCGCGACTACCGCCTGCACCAGAGCCACCAGGGCCGCTCCGTTCGACCAACCCACCTGGTGCAGCAGTCGGCGGGCGTGGTCCTGCAACGGGGAGGTGACGCCCAACACCACGCCGATGATGAAAAAGCGTCCGATGGTGGAGCTCGACAGGCCAGGGGAGAAGGTCATGGCCAGGGCCATGGCCAGCATTGATGCCGGCAGACCGAGGACGAAGCCCATGGTCATGGTGCGGGGCGCGGCCCGCAGCTGCTGATCGGCGGGGTGGGCTATCAGGGCGGCCTCGAAGGGCGTCAATACGAAAGCGTGAGGGACAATCGAGGCCAGCAGGTAGGCGCTGAACACCATTCCCCACAACCCCAGGGACACCGCATCGAGATGGCGGGCGGCGTCGATGCCGACCATGAAGCTGGTCACCGAGGCCAGGGCGATGTCGGCCACGCCGGCCGGCAGGGACCGTGCCGGGCTAGGCGTCGGCGCCGCGGCGCGGCCCGAACCAGGGTTCACCGCAGAAGATGCCACCGAAGGCAAGGTAGCGTGCAGCAGCCCGACTACTCAGGGGCCAATCGGCCCCAGTACCGGGCTCGTCCCTGGGCTTTAACAGGCCAGAATCAGCCCGTCAGGGCGCAGTCTCACGAATCGAGGGCAACGATGCATCCCCGTACCGTCGTGTTGGTCGGTGCCGGCCAATTCCAACAACGCACTGGTGACCCTGCGGTGGCGCTGGAGCCGATGGCCATGATGGCGGCGGCGGCCGAGTTGGCCGCCGAGGACGCCGGTAGGACCAAGTTGCTGGCCCAGATCGACTCCATACGGGTGGTCAAGGGGTCCTGGCCCTACCGCGATCCCGGCCGGCTCATCGCGGGGCGCATCGGGGCCCAGCCTCGCGAGACCCTGTTGACCTTCGAAGGGGGCAACACCCCCCAGTCCCTGGTCAACAGCACCTCGTTGGATATTGAGGCCGGCCGGCTGGACATGGCTCTGCTGGTCGGAGGCGAGGGGATCTATAGCCGCCGGCGAGCCAAACGAGCAGGCGCCACCATTCCCTACACCGCGGATCCCGACGCGGCACCCGCCCAGACCTTCGGGGCTGACGTGACGCTGAGTTCGCCGCTGGAATCCAAACGGGGCTTTCAGATGCCGATCAACGTGTACCCCATGTTCGAAACCGCCATCCGTCACGATCGGGGGGAGACCCCGTCCCAGCATCTGGAGCGCATCGCGCGAATCTGGGCCGACTTCAACGCGGTAGCGGTCGACAACCCGAACGCCTGGATCCGCACGCCCATGACCGCGGAGCAGATCCGCACCCCCAGCGCTGACAACCGGCTGGTTGGCTACCCCTACACCAAAGCCATGAACAGTAACTGGGACCTCGATCAAGCGGCCGCGGTGCTCTTGTGCTCGGTGGAAAAGGCCGAGGCGCTCGGCATCAGCCGTGATCGGTGGGTGTTTCCCTGGTCGGGCACCGACGCCCACGACACCTATCTCATCTCCAACCGAGATAATTACCACTCCTCTCCAGCCATCCGTACCGCGGCGAAAGCGGCGCTGGCCTTGGCCGGGGTCACGTTGGGCGAGGTCGCCCACGTTGATCTGTATTCGTGTTTCCCGTCGGCCGTGCAGATCGGCGCCGCCGAGATCGGCCTGAGCGAGGAACGTCGCCTCACCGTCACCGGCGGGCTGGCCTTCGCAGGAGGGCCCCTGAACAACTACGTCATGCACGCCATAGCCACCATGGCCGCAACGCTGCGGGACCATGCCGGCACGGTCGGCTTGTGCAGCGCCAACGGGGGGTACGTGACCAAACACGCCATCGGCCTCTACTGCACCGAGCCGCCACCGCAGGGTCAGTTCCGTCACGCCGACGTGCAAGCAGAGGTGGACCGCTTCCCGACCCGGGACGTGACCGGCGACCACGTCGGGCCGGCCACCCTTGAGGCTTACACAGTTATGCACGACCACCGCGGGCCGACCGAGGCGTTGGTGAGCGCCCTGACCCCCGCAGGAGTACGCACGTTCGCCCGCAGCGCCGAAGCCGACCTGATGGCCGAGCTCATGAGCATCGACGCCGTCGGCCGAGCCGTCGACATCGATGCGGCGGCCGCCGTCCACCTTGTTTGACGGGCGGGGTTTGCTGGACGGGCGGGGGTTGCTGGTCCGCCAGTTTCTGTCTCTCAGAGGGATGCTGCAACCTCTGTTGGTGGCTGATGGCTAAGGTTGGATGAAGAAAGGCGGCAAGCGAGAACCTGTTCCGTAGGGCCCTTTAGACTTCTCCTGGGTGGGCGCAGCGTGTCTGCGTTCAACTTCGAGCCAGGGCGCCGCGCTGGTCGAAAAACTTCTGGCTGGGTAGTTCCAGCCCCTGTTCGAGGTGGCGGCCTTGAACGGATCGACGGTCATAGAGGTGGGCGCGGGTGCCATCCCGAGGGAGCTTGCGGAACGGGTCTCCCCGAGGGAGCCTCTGGACATGGTCTCAGCGAGCGCTGTTGGCCGCGTTGGTGGCCGGGGTGCTCGTGTTCGGCCTTCGGGCTAACGGCTTGGTGGCCAACGAGGTGTCCACCATCGACGAGTCGGTGTGGCTGGTCGATCCTCCCGCTGGCGTGGTTGTGCGGGTCAACGCGGTGGCCGAGGATGTCACCTCCGCAGTGAAGGTGGCCGAGAAGCGTCAACAGCTCACCGCCACCCAACTTGGCAGTGGCGCCGTGGTCCTCAACCGTTCCACCAGCGCCCTCGGCCGAGTCGACGGTACCACCCTGGCCTACGAGCGAGGGGCCACCCGGACCACTACCGCCGCCGACTTAGCCCTGCACGGTAACGACGCCGGCGTTTTCGCGGTGGACACGTCGGCCGGGCGCATCATCGCCCTCGACGCCGCTGACCTTTCAACCCGCTACGAGACGCCGATCACCGCCCAGCAGAAGGTGCCGGCGGTGGTCGATCTCGAGGGGCGTCTTTGGGCCTACGACGCCACGATGGGTGAGGTCATTCGCTTCGATGGGCGCAGCGGGGATGTCCGCCGGTCGGTGATCAACGCCCCCGGCGTGCAGGCCGAGGTCGCCTTGGTCGGAGATCGTCCGGTGCTCGTCGAAGCTGCCTCGGGCGAGGCGGTGCGTCTCAAGGGAGATGGTTCCGCCGGTCAGCGGGGCTGCCTGGGTGGCACCAGCAGCGGGGGATTGTTCGTCGCCGGGACCCCGGCAGAGGCCACCGAAGCCCGCCTTTTCACCTTGTCGACGGAGACGGGGGACCTGTGGACGTCCGACATCGAGCAGAACAGCTGCGTCAGCCTCCAGCTGGGCGATGAGTTCGAGGCCAACACCAGCGATGGCTTCGGACAACCGGTGGCGCACGCCGAGCGGCTCTACGTCCCCGTCCTGGCCCGATCCCAGGTTTTGGTGGTCAACGCGGCCGATAACAGTATCGAGCGCACCATCGATCTGGGTTTCGTCATCGCTGAGGGCCACCGTTTCGAGCTGTTCGTGGACGGTGGCAGGCTCTGGTTCAACGATTTGGAGGGGAGCCAGGCCGGGGTGTTGTCGCGGTTGGGTCCCACGCTGGTGATCGACAAGGTGTTGCAGCGTTCCTACTCTGGCGAAAACCTGGGCGAGGCCGAAGCGGGCCGCGGTGCAACCGAGGCGGGCGGTAACGCTGGTCGTGGCGATCTGGAGCCCGATCTCGGCGTTCCCATCGTGGCGGGGGGCAGGGTCTCCTTCGATGGCGATGTGGCGTCCGCTTCTGGCACGAATGGGGTCCGGCCGGGAGCGGGAGGATCGCCGCGAGCGGACGGTTCGACCTCCTCTGGAGAGGGCGTTCTCGGGGGCGGCGATACTTCTCCGGCGCCGGTCAACACCATCCCTTCCTATGTCGGGCCCGCCGCCATCGGCGCCGGCCCAGAGAAAAAGCCCACGCCGGTCGCCCAGCCCAGCGCCACGGACAGCCTCCTGGCCAACTTCACCTATTCCCCTCCTGGTGATCCCACCACGGAGACCCAGCTCAGCTTCGTGGACACTTCGGTGGGCAAGATCCAGCGGTGGGTCTGGGCTTTTACCGCTCCCAACGCGGCGACCAGCTCGGCTTCAGGACGTACCGCCAGCCGCAGCCTGGCCCAGGTCGGTTTGTGGACGGTCACGTTGTCGGTGACGGACAGCAGCGGTCGTACCGACACCACCCGCCCCGTCCCCATCCAGGTCAGAGACCCCGCCGACCTAGGCCCGCCCAACGCCCACTTCACCTGGGACCCCGCCACCCCCGTCCTGCGCGAGCCGGTGCTGTTCAAGGACCGCAGTACGAGCGGCCGCAATAGCCCCATCACCAACTGGTTTTGGGAGTTCGGTGACGGCACCACCGCGAACGTGGCCAACCCTGGGGCCAAGACCTACGCCGCGCCGGGCACCTACACGGTGCGACTCACGGTGACCAACAAGGAGGGAGTGGACGCCATCGAGGCATCGTTGACGGTGGCGGTGGCCGCTTCCACCCTCGATCCTGACTTCGACTACGTTATGACTGGTACTGGTTCCACCTCCATCGTGGCCGGCCAGACGGTGATCTTCACCGACACCACCACCGGAGGCCCGACCGGGTGGACCTGGGATTTCGGGGACGGTCTGAGCGCCAACAGTCCCACCGTCGGTCACGTGTTCCGGGTCAGCGGCGAGTTCCGGGTGCGTCTGGCAGTGTCCAACGCCAGAGACAACGGCGCCATCACCAAGATCGTTCGGGTCGGTCCCCCCGTCGCCGCCCCCCAGGCCCGGATAGCGGAACCCGTAGCCAACACCGTCGTTGCGGTGGGCAAGCCCGTCCGTTTCGTCAGCGGGAGTACCGGCAACCCGACCCAGTTGGTCTGGGACTGGGGCGACGGCACCAAGGGCGAGGGGGCCTCTGCTAGCAAGACCTTCACCACCCCTGGAGTGGTGGCGGTACGACTCACCGCGGCGAATGCAGTGGGCTCGACCACCGCGGTGGTGGTGGTGTCGGTGGTCGATGAGGCACCGCCGGTGTTGGTTCCCGGTTTCACCACCACCACCGGAACCTCCGCGACGGATCTTGCCGTGGTCGGCGAAGCGGTTCGCTTCGTGAACTCCTCCACCGGGGTCGGCACCTTCGCTTGGGCTTTCGGTGACGGTTCGGTGTCGACCGAACGGGATCCCGACTACGCCTTCAAGAAGGTGGGAACCTTCCACGTCACCCTGACCATGACCCAGGGTGCCTACAGCGTCATCGCCGAAGGCGATGTCTACGTGGGCCCGGCCCCGGTGCCGGTGGTGGCGAACTTCGACTTCACCCCTAAAGCCCCAACGCTGGCGACGCCGGTGGTGTTTGTGGATCGCACCAGCGGATCGCCGTTGCGCTGGAGCTGGAACTTTGGTGACGCATCGCCCGCCTTCGTGGGCCAGAACCCCCCGCCCAAGCTCTACGCAGCAGCCGGCCGCTACGACGTGACCCTTACGGTGGTCGATCGCGGCGGCGTGGTCACCACCAAGACCCTGGTGGTGACGGTCCAAGCGGCGGTGAAGCCGCCGCCGGTGGCCGCCTTTTCTGTCACCCCGGCCGCCGTTGACCTGCACGTGACCGGGCGGGCCCTGGTCTTCGCGGACACCACCGTCGGCGCGGGGGCGGCGCTGACCACCCCGGTGTTCACCATCGAAGGCAACCCCGTGTCACCACCGGCCGGGTCACGCAGCGTGGAGCACATTTTCGCCACCGCTCGCACCTACCCGGTCAACATGCGGGTGTGCTGGGTCGAGGATCCCACCAACTGCGATAACGAGATCAAGAGCCTGGTCATCACCGATGCCGTGACGAGGCCAGTGGCCGCCTTCACCGTCTCCGGGGCGGGAGTGGCCAGGAGTGGGGGCACGACGGTGCTGCTGACCGGTCTGCCCATTGTGTTCCAGTCCACGACCACGGGCGGTGCCCCCATGGTCCTGTCCTGGACCGTGGGGACGCAGGTTGCCACTGGGCCGGCGGTCCCGGTGGTGCTGAGCGCGGCGGGGCCCTTGAGGGTGACCCTGACCGCCTCCAATAGCGCTGGCGACAACATCGCCTTCCTCGATTTTCAGGTCTACGCCGCCCCTACCGCTGCCTTCACGGCACCGACCAGCGCACTGGTGGGGACATCGGTGCGCTTCAACGACACCTCGATTCCAGCCCCGGCCACCCGGAGCTGGGACTTCGGCGACGGTACCGGCCCAGTGGCGGGCACCGCCGACGGGGTGGACCATGTGTTCGCCACCCCAGGGGACCGTACGGTCACCCTGACCGTCAACCTGAACGGCCGAGTGGCGACCGTCTCCAAGGTCATTCGGATTCTTCCCGGCCAGCCGACCCCTCAGATCCAAGCCACCAACCTGAGCAGCGGGCCCGCCGTCGTTGCTCCCTCCATCGCGGTGGCCGTGGGTGACACGGTGGTGTTCACCGACATCGGGGCGGGCCCCACGGTCGAAAGCCGGGCGTGGAGCTGGAGTGACGCCGCCCCGGCTGGAGCCGGACCGGCCGTGCAACGCACGTTCGGGGCCAACGGCACGTACATCTTGAGTCTGGTGGCCACCAATGCCTCGGGTGGGACCACAGTGACCATGACCATCGTGGTGGGAACCGGGGTGGCGGGCCCCGGGGTGGCGGGCCCCGCCATCGGTCCCTGACCGAAGGGCGCCCCGGCGGTGGCTGATAGTTCAGCGGCGGCCGGCGCCCAACAGCGGACGGGGGTTGAGCAGGGCGACGGTGCCTCGGTACCACTGTTGGCCTTCCAGCACCTCGTGGTGAAAGGCGTCGGCGTGGTCCCACATCTCCTCGGCCCATTCGGGCTGGGGCGGGTCGGGCGAGTAGAGCGCATTGGTCACGAAGGGAACCATCACGGTGAGCCGCTCGGCGGCCCGGGGTGCCATCAGTGGGGCGCTGAGGGCCAGCACCTCTTTCGCCGTCATGGTCCGATCGACGGCCACGCCGACTTCCAGCAGGCGATCGGTGACTTCGGCCCAGGCGCCGAGCACCTGATGACCGGCCGAGGGGCCGTTTCGACGGCGCCGCCGCCGCAAGCGTTTGATCAAGACCAAGCTGCCCAGCATCATGGCGATGGCCAACACCACGGTGAGCGCTGCCAGGAACGGGGTGGACAGCAGGAAGTTGTCTGATCGGTCGGGGACGACGGTGCCGTTGGAGCCCTCGCTGGCCGGCGGCGTCTCGTTGGCCACTACCCCGCCTTCGCTCTCTCGTTCGGACAGGCCCCCCCGGGTTGGGGGCAACGGCCCTGGCACTCGGGGTGGGGTCGGCTCGAAGGGCACCCAGAGGGCATTGCCGAGCAACACCTCCGGCCACACGTGGGCCTGGCGGCTGGTGATGTCGCTCAGCACGTTGACGCTCTGCGCGGTGGTGTTGGACCCGTTGCCGGTTTCGTTCCCGCTGCCGTTCCCGATGGCGCTGCGGTTCCCGATGGCGCTGGCGCCTTCCGGGACGGACCCTTCGCCGGTGGGCGCCTCGGCCTCAACGGTGAGGTAGCCGTACACGAGGCGGGTCGGGTAGCCCAGGGAGCGGGCCAAAGTGGCGAAGGCGGCCGCGAACTGCTCGGCGTAGCCGGCTCGGTCTTCGATCAGAAACTGTTGCAAGCGTCCGTAGGAGCTGCCGGAAGGCACCTGCTCGCTGTAGCCGTAGCCTTCGCGTAGGGCCGCCTCCAAGGCATCCAACCGGGCGATGGGCCCCTCGCGGTCACCCACCAACTCTTGGGCGATCTGGCGCAGCTCGGCGGGCATATTCGGTACATCGGCCAGGGCGCTGCGATCTCCCGACAGGTCGCTGGGGCCGATGCTGGCCAGTTGCCTCGTCGTCGGGCGGGGAACCTCGGACTCCACCGTGTAGCGCAAGCCATTGACCACGCCGTCGCTGGCGATGAGCACCCCAGTGGAGGGTTCCATGGCGATGTCCGCCGCGGAGGTGCCGGTGATCCGCACCGCCCGATCCGCGGCTGGGAGCCAGGGACCCGGGCCCAAGGAGCGCAGGGTGATGGTCTGGACGACCTTGACGGTGGTCACGTCGAGCTCGGGTCCGGTGGGTAGCTCGGAGTCAACTCGGGAGAACTGGCCCGAGGACACCCAGGTGGCTCCGTCGAACTGGTCCAACACCGCCAGGCGGATGCGGGGCACTACGGTCGATGCATTGCTGGTGGGTTCACTCCTGCTGATCGCTGCTGCCGGCAAATCTGCACTGGTTCCTTTTTCCGGCTGGTTGCCACGAGCGATGGAAGGCCCGACGCC
>JANPEN010000465.1:0-2286 GCA_031422955.1 Acidimicrobiia bacterium | reverse complement strand
GGCGGCGGTGACGCACATCCTGGCGAGCAGCTCGAAACCGCCGTAGTCGAGCGCGCCTCGGCCCACAGCCAGGAAAATGGGGGCGTTCTCGGCCTCAGCGGCGGTGATGATGGCCCGGGTCGTCTCCAGGTTGTAGGTGTTGAACGAGCCCGCCGCTCCCCCGTTGGCCTGAGCCCAGGCCAGGACCTCGACGCCGTCGACCAGCATGGACTCAACGCTCCGAATCGGGGGCGAGGAGCTCGGCCAAGGAGTTGGCCTGGCCGACGTTGCCCGGAAAAACCACGTAGCGCAGGCCAGGAAAGCGGCTCTCTGGGCCGCAGGCCCACACCGCCACACCCGGTTGGATCTGGCCGAGGACCTCGGCCCGACGCAGGCCGAGGCCCTGGGTGGCGATGTCGCTGGCGGTGATACCACCCTTGGCCACCAGGAACCGGGGCTGGGTATGTAGCCGGCCCACGGCCTGCACCAGGGCGGCAGAAACCTGGGCGCTGATGGCCAGCGACTCGGCCCCGTCGGCTCCGACCTGGCGGGTTCGCTCGGTGTACAACACCACGTCCCGCCCCGCCACTAGCGCCGCTTCCACCTGGTCCCCGCAGCGGCTGCCTTCGGCCAGCGCATCGACACGGGCGGCGTCGACCCGAAGTTCCACCGCCTCCACCGTGGCCAGAGCTAACACCGCTTTAAGTTGCTCGGTGGTACGGGCCACATGGGAGCCCACCACCAGCAGCCGACCGTTGCTCGCCGTCGAGGGGGCAGGGCCAGCCGCCAACAGATCGGCGGGGGCGAGCAACGCCTTGGCCGAAATGGCCGCCCGCACCCGAACGAAGCTGGCTGCGCTGCGGGCCAGATAGCGACGCCCACCGGCTTCGGCGGCCAGGAGGCTGGCCACCACCACCTCGACATCGCGTTCGTCCACCGCGTCGAACACGATGTAGCCGCCGGGGGGCCGATCCAGCAGGATCTGGGTCACCGCCTGGGGACCGCCCACCCGCAGGGTCTCCAGCTCGATCACCGTCACCTCACCGGCACGGGTGGCGCCTTCGGTTTTCTCCTCGATCCAACGGGCCAACTGAGAGTTGCGGTACCCGAACGAGGCGTCGGTAGCGAACTCGGTCCGCCCGACCGGAACCAGCTCATCGCCCTGGTGGGCGTAGTGCACACCATGCAGGGTGACCCGACCGCCGGCCAGGAACCACGGGGCGACCACCACCGCGTCGAAACCGACGGGAGCGAAGCCGGCGGGCGGGGCCGGCTCCTCGGTAGCGAGCGGGACGGGTCCAGCCGGAGGTTCAAGGCCGGCGACCAGGGCATCGACCTCGGTCGGGAAGTGGCCTCGCAGGGTGGAGTCGCTGCGACTTATCACGCTCAGCGTGCGCCCACACTGGCGACTGGCCATCCGCAGGTTGGTCCCGATCTGGTGGGCCAGGGCGGTGGCCGCGCCAGGGACCAAGCTGCGGGAGTTGGTGAGCACGAAAAAGCAGTCGGACCTGGCCATCTCCGCGGTCAGGTCCGCTACCTCCCAGGTGGTCAACACCGCCACGCCGTGCACGGTCTGGGTGCCGGTGGGGTCATCGTCCAACACCACCACCACGCTGGGCCTTGTGTGCAGAGCCGCGGCGATGGTGTCCAGGAGCGAGTGGGGCCACACCGCCGGCAAACCGGCCAGGGTCGCGGCCGCGGGCAGCCGCGCTTCCTCGGGCTCTCGGGCCTGGGGTTGTGGTGGGACCATGAGCGTTGCCATGCCGTTCCGCTGCGGTGGCCCGTCACGCTAGCTATCTGGCCGACGGGATCAAATCATCGACTGATCAGCAGCTCATAGGGGTGCTGGCGGTCACCGGGCGGCAAGCGCCGGGAGGAGGCGGCCACGGCCAGGAGGAGCTCCCCGGCGCGCTCATGGCGAACGCGGCGCAGGGTGGCCCGCCAACCCCGTGAAGATCCCGATGCGGTGGCCGGCCAGCCGAGATCATCCAGGTAGGACACCGTCTCGCGAGCGCGGGAGGTGGCTTCCACCATCGCTCCGGCGTTGCTGACGATTCCCGGCCAGCAAGCCTGGAGGTCTGCGTCGAACCAGATCAAGGAAGGATCTACCGCCATGGCGTGGTACCAGCGCGGTCCACTGCTCCCCACCACCGTCAGTTGGCGAGGCGGAAGCTCCTCGGCCAAGCGGCGAACAAGGAGCTGGGCCCCTTCCTCGGTTCCCACCCGCCAGTCCAACACCGCCACCGCGCCGTGGCGCCGGGGTACCGCGCCACAGCCATGCTCACGGTTAGGCGACGTCGCTGCGTG
>JANPEN010000464.1:0-4061 GCA_031422955.1 Acidimicrobiia bacterium | reverse complement strand
CGATGGCGGCGGCGTCGGCGCGTACCGCTGCAGCGAGCACGTGGCGGTCCTTAGGGTCGCAGGTCATCGAGTCGACTAGCGAGTGAAACCCGGTGACCTCCGCATCGGGGAACGCTCCGTTCATCTCCCCGACAAGGTGGTCGACAGCGCCCGAATCGATGCCCGCTTTGACGAGATTGCGGTGGAGTTCATCGATGATGTCCGCCGACCAGAGCGCCCGGAACAACCCACGCTCGGCGAGGCGCAGCAGCGTGTCACCCAGGTGCGCGGGATAGGGCACGCACGTGTCGACTACTACAGCGAATGGCACCGAGCGAACTCAGCGGGTGCGTTCGGGCGATGCGGTCCGTTCGTACATGTCTGCGTCGTCGGCGATTTCGACCATGCGATCGAGCGCAGCGCGGCGTTGCTCCGAGGCGCGTTCTCGATACGCGAGCACGTCGACGAGGCGAACCCGCCGGTGCCGGCCAGGCTGCTCGAAGGGGATCTCGCCCGATTCCAGGAGCTTCACGAGGGTGGGCCGACTGACTCCGAGCAGGCCAGCCGCCTCCTGGGTGGTGAGGCGCTGGTGTACGGGTGCAATGGTGACCGCCTGCCCGCTGGCCATCGCCTCCACGACGCCACGGAGTACCTCGAACACCTCGGGCGGCAGGACCAGTTGTTCACCATTCGGCCCAGACAGCATGGTGGCCGGTTCGGCACCCGGTCGACTGAGCAGGGCGACGAGCGCATCGAGCGGCTCCGTCGGCGGCAGGACAGTGCGTTCAAGGATCGGCGTGGTCATGGCGCTGCTCCTCCTCACACTCCGAGGCTACCGCGAAATTCGAAAGAATCGCAAGGGGTTTGAGCAGCCCAAGAAGAGGTCAGCGACTTCCCCGCCGCCGAAACCCCGCTACGGGTAACGATGGAGATCCTGTTGTGACGTGCGGCCCGCAGAAACACCCAAGCCCTCGCTGAGGATCCGGTCCCTGCCTGCAGGTCGTGCCGCTCGCCTCATACCCCCTCATCAACAGATCGATGAGCAACGGACACACCTGGGTCAGGCGACGTGGAGATACCGGCGGAGGGCCTCGCGGATGATTTCGCTCGTGGTGGTGTGATCTTGTTCGGCCCGGGCTTCCATCGCAGCACGTAGCTCGGGATCGATCCGCACCGGCACCACCTCAGCGGGACCAGAACCGATCGGCGGTCGTCCGCGCTGACGCCCCTTGAGCGCCTCCACATCAAAACTCGCGGTTTCGACCTCGGTGGCGATCTGGGCGAGATCGGTCTCGTTCAACGTGCGCCCGGTGCGGGTCCGGTAGGTCTTGTCAGCCATCAGTTCGGTCCCCTTTCACGGGAGGAGGTCATAGAAGATTGCTCGCAAGGCCATGGCGTGGGTGACGACCTCGACGTCGGCGAACTCGAGCCAGCCTCATCCCTCCTGGAGGCTGATACGCCAACCTCACTGGGCAGTGGAATCACATGGTTCCGGCCCGCCGAGGCCGCGCAAAGTGCCCGCTGGAAAGCCGGACGGTGGAGGGTTGGGGTTCGCCTGCGGGTGGGCGGGGTGGCCCAGGGTGCTGGGGACGTGTTCGTGGCCGGTGAGGGCGCTGAGATAGTCGAGGCCCCTTTGGTCGCTCATGCCGGGGAAGAACAGTTTGCTGAGGTGGTCGGTGAGGATGGCGTCGGCTTGGCGGCCGTAGACCGCTTCGATCTGGGCTCGGCTTTGCCACACGGTGACGAGCTGGATGCCCAACCCGGACACGGTGGCGGCCCATTGCGGGAGCGCGTCAAGCCGGCAGTTGGCGGCCTCGTCGATCACCACGAGCACGGCGGGCACGAACGGTTGGTTGCTGGACTCTGGTCCCCGCCGTGTGACAATTGGGCGATGGGACGCAGGGAGCCCAGGCAGCCTGCTGTGCCCTTCAGCGCACAGCGCGCGACCTGAGGTCAGTGCGTGTGATGTCGGGCAGGGGATTCGACGCGATGTGGAGCAGTTCGGTTATGGGCGTCGATGCCAGCTACCCGACGAAGCCCCCGGGTGCCGGTGGCCGCGAAGACGACGCCGAAGAGGGCGGCACCTACGAGAACGATGGTGGGTCCTGATTGCACGTCGAGGTGGTAGCTGAGGTTCATTCCGACGAACCCAGTGAAGGCACCGATGCCGGTGGCGAGGAGGAGCATGCGGCTGAAGGAGCTGGTGAGCATGCGGGCGACGGTGGCGGGAATGACGAGGCTGGCGGCGATGAGGGTCACGCCGAGGACCTGCATGGTGGCCAGGATGGAGGCGGCGAGCATGATCATGAGGAGGGCGTCGACGCGGGCGATACGAACGCCGGAGGCTTCGGCGACCTCGGGGTCGAAGGTGGTGAACAGCAGCTGGCGGTAGCTGAAGAACACGACGAGCGCGACCAGGATCGTAACGGCGATGATGGCGGCGACGTCGCTGCGGGAGACGCCCAGGATGCTGCCGAACAGGGCGGCGTCAAAGCTACGACCTCGCCGTCCGAACAGGGCGAACAGGGCAAGGCCGAGCGCGAAGGAGGCGGTCGTGATGACACCGATGGCGGCGTCGGCACCGATCACTCGCCGTCGGGTGACACCGGTGATCATGAGCGCCGACGCGACACCCCAGACTCCTGCTCCCAGTAAGACGTTGACGCCGAGCAGGGCGCTGGCGGCGAAGCCGCCGAAGATGGCGTGGGAGAGGCCGTGGCCGATGTAGCTCATGCCTTTGAGCACGACGTAGACGCCGACGAGGCCGCAGAGCGCCCCGGCGAAAGTGGCGACGATGAGCCCGTTGCGGAAGAACTCGAAGTCGAAGGGTCGTAGCAGTTCGTGCATATCAGGCGCTGGTCTTGCGGAGCCTGAGGATGTTGTCCGCTGGCACGTAGCGGTCGAGCACGATCGGCATGCCGGCGTGTTCGAGGATCTCCATCCTCGCCCCGTAGGTGCGTTCGAGGACGTCGGCGGTGAGGACCTGGCGTGGGGTGCCCTGGCCGAGGATCTCGGTGTTGAGGCACACGAGGTGGGGCAGGTGGGCGGCTATGCCGTTGAGGTCGTGGGTGGTGAGCACGATGGTCAAGCCCTCGCTGTGCAGGTCTTCGAGGAGGTGGAGGACCTCGTGGCGGGTGCGCACGTCGACGCCGCTGGTGGGCTCGTCCATAAGCAGCAGTTGAGGTTTGCCGAGCAGGGCCCGGGCGATGAACACGCGCTGTTGCTGCCCGCCCGAGAGGTCCCGTATGTGCCGTCCTGCTAGGTGTTCGATGCCGAGACGGCCGAGGATCTCCCCGACCTCGGCGTGCTCGCTCCGGCTGCGCCATGGCAGCACCCGGCCGTGGACTCGGGCCATGAGCACGCATTCGCTGACGGTGACCGGAAAGCTCCAGTTGACCGACTCGACCTGGGGGACGTAGCCGACGCTGAGCCCGGGCCGGCGCTGCACCGAGCCCGCGATGGGTTTCACGGTGCCGAGGAGCACACGCAGCAGGGTGGTCTTGCCCGACCCGGATGGGCCGACGATCCCGCTGAACTGCCCGCTGGCGATGCTCAGCTCGACGTTGAGGAGGACCGGCGTGGCCCCATACGCACAGGTCACCCGATCCAAATAAACGAGCTCAGCGTGTTCTCGACTCACTGCGGGTACTTCGCCTTGTCTGGTACGACGTTACGGAGCTCGACCGCCTTCAATGCAGTGGCGTCCCCGCCGAGGGCTTCAGTCATGGTGATGTAGTCGAAGCGCATGAGCCCGAGCCAGGAGTGCTCCGTTGCGCCGGGTTCACCGGGAAGGTCGTCGTCGCGGAGTTCGTCGACATACTTGACTCCGGCCTCCTTACCGATCTGCTCCAACACTGGGCTGGGAAACACCTCGGAACCGAAGATCGCGGGCACCCCCTCAGCCTTCACTTGATCGATGAGTGCGGCAACCTCTGCGGGGGTTGGGTCTTCGAAGTCGGAGACCTGAATGGCGCCGATGACCTTCCAGTCATAGGTCCTGGCGAAGTATGCGTATGCGTCGTGATAGGTGAGCAGCTCGCGCTGGGCGACGGTCGCGAACGACTCGCGCATCGCCTTGTCGA
>JANPEN010000463.1:0-4350 GCA_031422955.1 Acidimicrobiia bacterium | reverse complement strand
GGGGTGGACACCTTTCCCCACGGCGAAGGCCCCGCCGAAACCCCCGGCCGGCTCCTGCGCCACGGTCGGGGCTGAGACACCGCCGCCCCCGCTTGAACCGGGTGCCGGGGGTCTGATCCGCCGGCACCCGGTGCCGTTTTCGCCCCGAAAGCTTTGGCTCGAGCTCTCGTTACCTGCCGGCCGTCGGCCACGTAGGCTCCCGTGGTCATGAGCCCTCAACCTCGTCCCGCGTCCACGTCCGGCCCTGACCTGGTGGCGGCCTTTCGAGAATCGTGGCAGTCCATGCTGGCCTTGGGTCGCACGCTCAGCGAGGAACAGTGGAACAGCGCGTCCCTCTGCCCGAACTGGAGCTGCAAGGACCCCCTCGTCCATCTCACTGCCGCCGAGATCGGCTTCGCCGATTGGACCCCTTCCCCGGAGCCGCCCATGGCCGCCATCGTCGCGGCCGGGCGTCAGTTGTCTGGCCGCCCCGGCGTCGAAGTGTTGGACGCCTTCGAGGCCATCACGGCACGGCGTGGCGAGCAACTAGCGGCCATGAGCGAAGCCGATCTCGAAAGGGTGGGATGGTCCCCGGCCGGCATCGGCCCCTATCGCCGCTACATGGAGATACGGGTCTTCGACCATTGGGCCCACGAGCAGGACATTAGGGTACCGCTTGGTATGGTCGGGCATTTGGAGGGGCGGGCCCCGGCCATGTCGCTGGACGAGGCGCACATCGCCTTCGGGTATCTGGTCGGCAAAAAGGCCGCCTTACCTGACGGCAGCTCCGTCACCGTGCATGTGACAGGGACGAACGCTCGGGACCTGCACGCCGTGATTGAGGGCCGAGCCCGGGTGGTGGACTCCCTCGGACAGCCCGATTGCGAGGTGAGCGCCGACTTTCTCACCTTCATGTTGTTGTGCTGCGGGCGCATTGACCCCGACGGTCCATTGGCCGATGGCCGGGTGACGTTGTCCGGTGACACCGCGCTGGCCGAACGAGTGGCCCGCAACCTCGCCTTCACCATCTGATCTCGCCCGACCGAATCGAAGCTGTACTAATTGTTACGGTGCGG
This sequence comes from Acidimicrobiia bacterium, assembly GCA_031422955.1. Classification (GTDB taxonomy): domain Bacteria; phylum Actinomycetota; class Acidimicrobiia; order Acidimicrobiales; family CAIXPF01; genus CAIXPF01. The sequence goes on along the minus strand of JANPEN010000463.1, from coordinate 3,295 downwards.
GCGCGAGATCTCGAGCGTGCCGCGGTACGCCAAGATGGTGCTCATGGATCTCAGCGCACGTCCGGCAATCACGGAGGACTGGCCGCAGATCGTTCAGTTGAACAACAGCGAGCTACTCAACGTCGGCCCGCTCCGGTTGGACCAAGGCGAGTGGTTCCTCGGTCACGCAGCCGTGACGGTCATTGATGGCGATGACGATCCCGCTGAGCACCAGGCGGCCGGCTTGGCCGCGATGATCGTGCTGATGGTGGACGGCTGTGGCTACCGCAGCCCGAACTACGCATGGTTCGCCGCCCGCTTCGACCGATTCGCCTATATCGATCGGATCGTGGTCCGCGACGACCAAGCCGGCCAGGGGCTGGGTCGGCTACTCTACGACGGCGCCGCCACATGGGCTCGCCAAGACGGCAAGCCAGTGCTCACCGCGGAGGTCAGCGTGGAGCCGCCCAATGAGCGCTCGCTCGAGTTCCACCGCCGTTACGGGTTCGGCGAGATCGGCCGACAGGTCGATCCACGCTACGGGCAGACCGTGGCCATGCTGTCCCTCCCGTTGCGCTGAGCTGGCCGGCTAGAACGACCGTCGTAACGACCGGACCGGCGCGGCGATCCGGTTCGCCACTGAGCTGGGCTCGCGGCGTCAATGGGCGCCCATGTGTGAGACTCGGCGGCTGACGCTGTCGGATTGAGGAGGCCATGGTGAGTGGAACCAATAAGAGCAAGATCGAGTTCGGGATCTCGTGCCGGTTGTTGCGCGGGGCCAAGGCCGAGGCACGCCAGGCGGAGGAGTTGGGCTACGACTATCTGCTGACCGGCGAGCACCTCATGTTTTACGGGCCGACGGGCAACAACATGGTGTCCTTGGCGGCTGCCGCGGGAGCGACGGAGCGGATCAAGCTGATGAGCGGCATCGTGCTGGTGCCGCTGTACCCGCCGGCTCTGCTGGCCAAGCAGGTGTCGGTCCTCGACGTCGTTTCCGACGGGCGATTCAGCCTGGGCGTCGGGGTTGGCGGCGAGTTTCCCAAGGAGTTCGACGCGGTTGGCGTGCCGGTCAAGGAGCGCGGTGCGCGCACCGACGAGGCGTTGCAGGTCATCAACAAGCTGCTAACCGAGAATGACGTGCACTTCGACGGGCGCTTCACCAAGCTCGATGGGGTGTCCATCGCCCCTCGCGGCGTGCAGAAGCCCCGGGTCCCGTTCTGGGTGGCCGGCCGCAAGGATGTGGCCATGCGACGTGCGGCACGGTATGCGGAGGGCTGGCTGCCCTACATGTACACACCGGAGATGCTTGAGGAGTCCTTGGTCAAGATCGCGGCCATGACCGCCGAGGCCAACAGACCAGTCGGTACGGTCCAGCCCGGTTTGTTCATTTTCACCTGCGTGCACCAGGACCGCGCCACTGCGCTGGACCTGGCCAATCAGCAGCTTTCGCGTCAATACAACCAAGATTTCTCGAAGTTGGTGGAGAAGTACACCATTGCCGGGTCACCGCAGGACTGCATTGCCCGCCTGCAGCAGTACATCGACGCAGGTGCTACTACGGTGATGTTCTCCCACGGCTGCCCGCCCGACTACGTGGAACAGAACACCCGCCTCATCGCCGAGACCATCATCCCCGCCTTCCGCTGAGTGAGCTGAGCTGACTCGTGATCGGCATGGCAGATGGCCTGTCGTTAGTTCAGGGTGTTCTCACGCGGCCAATGGCGCAATGACCGGCAGGCCTGCACGAACTGTTCAGTGGCGGATTGCGCTTTGCCATTGTCGAAGCGCAACGTAACCCTCGTCGCGCCGCTCCGCGCTCGATCCTGCCGCCTCGAGCAACGCCGCCGTCCCGCTGACCCAGCCGATGAACTTGGCGTGGGAGTGGGCGTCAGCGCCGAACTGGATGGCGCTGGGCCGCCGAGCGAGCACTTCCGCCCCCTGCGTCGAGGCCCTCCTGAGGATACAGCTTGACCGCCGAGATAACCCTTGGCCCCGTAACCGCAGGCGTGCACGGCCTGCTGATGAGTTTCGCCACCGTTTCCGGCGTTGATATCTGCTCCTGCGAGGTTGAGCGCAACGAGGCGCGACCGCTCAGCTACCCGCTCCCGGGCCGGATCAGACAATCAGGCGGCGCCAAGTCGGTGTGGCTTCGTCTCTGGGCAGGCGCGGGCCGCGCGATAGGAGGCCGCAAGGGATCTGCAAGGCGATGTCCGGGATGTTCGGCGGCAGTCCACCGCCCTAAGGGCGCCGGTAGCCAGTCGCCCGCCAGATCATCACCGAACGTGACCCTCCTGGGGCAGCCTCGGGGTGATCTGCGCGCAACGTGTCACTTCTCGGCCGGCCACGGCGATTGGGATACGCCGTGACCTGGGTGTTTGTTTTTCGTCTGGGAGCGTCGCGTACACGTTGCGCGCAGAATGCTCGTTCGGCGGACCTCTCAAAGCACGGAGAGCGTCGATGGGCAAACGCCGAGGCCGGCTTTGCCGTCGATAGTCACCCTGGGCGGGTGGTCGAAGATGCAGGGTGAGGCAGGAGCGCCGTGGGCCTGAGTTGTACAGCGATGTCAACGGGCCGGACCGATTCGCGGTGGGCACGGTGGGGGGCGAGCAGAGAGCGTGTCAGGCGAAACCAGCGAATGGGCTGGTGAGAGGCGGAAATTTCCACGGCGAATCGACACCGATTCGGCGAAAATGCTCACGCCGAATCGTTGTCGAATCCGTCTGAAGGGGGGCGCGCCCCCGAAACCCCGTGGCGCGGCTACGGTCCCGGGCGCGGGGCGCTGACCCTGGGGAGGAACGAGATGAACGCCGTGGGAGTTGTCGGGTGCGGGGAGCACCGGGTGCTGGGTTTGCCCGCCCCGGTAGGCGCCTCGCAACGTCAGGTCGCCAAGCTCTGAACGGGGCCGATCGCATCGGTAGGGACCAGACCCAACCCACCTCGGGGCCGCCCGCCGCGCTCGTCCTGCTGACCGCGGCTGCGGCCGCCGCGGTGTCTCAAGCTTTCGGGCGCTTCACCTTCTCGTTGCTCTACACCGAGGTACGCGACGATCTGGCCCTGTCCAACAGCCGAGCCGGCTCGCTTGGCTCGGCCAACTTGGCCGCCTACTTGTCCGGCACACTGGCGGTCAGCCTGCTGGTCGGTCGCGCCGGGCTGTCTCGTACCACCCGGATCGGCCTGGTCGGGGTGACGGCCGGGTTATTGCTGCTGGCCTGGGTGCCAACCCTGGCGGCAGTGGTGGCCGGCTTGGTGTTCACCGGATTTTTCGCAGCAGGGGTCTGGGTGACCGTGCCGGGCATCGCCGCCGCCCAGGTCGGCC
>JANPEN010000462.1:0-2267 GCA_031422955.1 Acidimicrobiia bacterium | reverse complement strand
CCCATCCCGGGACCGGCGGCGGCGAAAAACGACCCGGCCGCGGGTGCGGGGGCGGGGCCAGGGCCGGCGCCGGCGGCCGCGGCCGCCAGGGCGGCGCCGCGGGCCACCGCGTAGAGCGGGTCGATGTCGCCCGACACCAGGGACCCGAAACGCTGGCGAAGCAGGTGACCCACCAGCGGAATACGGCTCGAACCGCCCACCAGCAGCACCGCGCTGAGCTCCTGGGGACCAACCCCGGCCGAAGCAATGGCTGCCTCCAGCGCGGAGATTGAATCCTCCAGTCTGGGGGTGATCATGGCTTCGAACTGGACCCGGTCGAGGGCAACGCTGGTGTCCACCCCTGGCAAAAGGACAGGGATGCGCACGTCGGTCTCCGAGGAGAGCAACTCCTTGGCCTCCATGCAGGCCCGCCGTAGATGCAACATGGGAGCCGGCAGGGAAGGGTCGTCGGGGTCGGTGGGCCAACGATCACCCACCGCACGGCGTACGTGGTGCATGACCGCCTCGTCGAAATCGACCCCGCCGAGATGCTCGATACCCACCGACTCACCCAGCGACTCGAACCCGGTGTCGGTCTTGCGCAGCACGGCGGCGTCGAAGGTGCCCCCGCCCAGGTCATAGACGGCCACCACCGCCCCGGTCGGGATACGGGACTCGGCTGCGTAGGCCATCGCCGCGGCCTGGGGTTCGGCCAGGCGCGAATGGTCTTCCAGGTTGGCGGTGCGGAAGGCCTGCCCAAACAGCTCCAACTTGTAGGGGCCCCAGTTGGCCGGGTGGGTCACCACGGTGTGGCGGGGTCGGTCGCGCTCACGGTCGGTGACCCGGTTGACCACATGTTCGATCATTTTGCCGATCAGCCCTTCGGCCGAGAAGGGCGAGGTGCGCAGGATCAACGGCGTGGGGTCACCCAGGCGCCGTTTGAACTCCCGTGCCGCTCCGCTGGGGTCGATGGCGGCCCGACGCGCCGCGGCGTCACCCATGATGAGCGACCCGTCCTCGCTGAGGTAGACGACACTGGGGATGTTGTCGGCGATGGGGCCTAAGCCGACCACCTCAACGGAGCCGTCGGCGCGTCGAATGGCGGCCGCCGTGTAGCTGGTGCCGACATCGATACCAAGGTCATAGACCACGTTGAACCTTCCTCGGGCGGGTTCCGCCGCGAAACCGATGGGCGCCGTGTACGCGCGCCTGCAATTGTGTCAGCCCTGATCACCGCCTGGCTGGAGATGGGCACGGATTTCTTTTGCCCGCGGCTGCCCGCAGCCGGGTGGGTCGGGAGGTCGGGCCCACCCCAGTATTCGGGGTCGGTCGCTCCGGCGGCATCGGGGATGTCCCCTATGCCGCCGGACAACGCATCGGGATGGGGCGGGTATCTCCGCCGCCGGGCGGCAGCGGACCCAGCCCGCCGACACGACCGCGCCCCGCTCAACCGGGCAAGGCGAGACAATTGCCGGTTCCAGGGGTGACCGCATGGCTCGAGTCGGCCACCAGCACACAGATCTCCGTGGCGCTGATAGACCGGGCGTCGCTCAACTTGTAGGCGGTGGAACCGCCGAAGGGGTTGGGGTCATCCCACAAGATCCAGTGGCCCTGGGGGTTCGGCCCGCCGTTACCGGCGTTGGTGACATCGAGGGCGATCTCAGGGTAGGCGGGGAAGAAGAAATGGATGTGACGGGCGGCGGTGTCCGCGGTGTAGCCGAAGGTCCTGAACGGGATGATCAGGTACCCGGCCGCGTCCACCCCCACCGCCATGGCGCACACGAAGGGGAAGGGCCGATCCACGCATTCGGGGGCGAGGGTGGTCGAAGTCGGCAGGGTGACCGTTGCGCTAGTGGCCTCGGTGGTGGTCGGTATGGCGCTACTCGCCACCCTTGGAGTGGTTTCCGTGCGGTCCTCGACCGGTCCAGTCGAGCCGGGCTTGGGCGAGGTGGAGCTCGACGAAACGGCCGCCGCAGTGGCGTCGCTACCGCTGGTCCCGCCTGCGCTGAGCGCCACCGCAACCACCGCCACCAGGGCCACCAGGGCGATCAGGGCCCCTACCAGGATCAGCCTCGATCGGCCCCTGGCGGCAGGGACGACGGTGGCAGGGGCCGCGGTGGCAGGGGCAGCAATCGCAGGGGCAGCAGGGGCAGCGGGGTCCTCACGTCGATTCGACGTCGATTCGACCCGAGCAGTCTGGCCGCCCCTACCCACCGGGGCGGTCCCGGTAGCGTCGGCCACCGGCGGCACCCACCCCCTCGCGGCTACGGCCGCGGCGGGCGGTGTCG
>JANPEN010000461.1:0-6218 GCA_031422955.1 Acidimicrobiia bacterium | reverse complement strand
CCCCAGGGTAACCTCTCCGTGTGACCCCACAAACAAAAGAGCTGGCCAGAGGACTTTTCCTCTGGCCAGCTGACTGCGCCCTTGACAGGACTCGAACCTGTGCTTCTGGCCCTCTCGCCGTAGCCTGGCCAACGGCAACCGACGCTCGCGGAAGTCGATCGGGGGGCGGACGTGGACACCTACCGGTTCGGAACTGCCGGTCCAGCCTGCGTAGTGCGTGTGGCTTCGACACGCCGCGGCCGCTGACCGCACGGCAATCGCCGAACTTCCGATCGGAGCCTATGGTGAGATGGCGCGAAGAGGCGTCCTCGAGATTGCTCCGGGGTTGCTCGATTGGCGCGACGGCAGGGCCGAGATGGATCGGCAAGTCCTCGTGCTGGAAGACGATCAAGTGGCGGTCACGGCGCATGAAGCCGTGGAAGATCTCGATGGTCGGGTGTCCGCCCGCTCTCGGTACTTGATGGTGACAGCGGTTCACGCCGAACGCCGCAGAGTTGGCCTGGCTCGGCGGCCCTGCAGCGGTGGGGAAGGACTCGCTGCTAGGCGCCGATGCGGTCTACGAGGCGGCGGTACTGGCCGATGGCGCCGGGGAGGATGCGGAGGTGCACGATGGTGCCGGCGGGCTTGTCGATGAGGTCGACGACCTCGCAGACCGCGGCCGTGTGCTCGGAGCCGGCGACGATGATCTCGCCGGGCTTGATCAGGGTGGGGTCAGCCGCTTCGTCGAGGAAGGTCCAGACCAGACCGGTTTCGTCCTCGCTGTTGAGGTCGGCTGGGATGTCGACTCGGATCATCGGTTCCTCCTTCAGCTCACAGCGTAGGGGTTGGGGAGCAGCTCGCCCAGGGTGCGATAGAGATGCTCGCAGTCGTCGAGCGAGTCCATGACCACGGTGTAGTGCGGTCGCCGGAATGTGGGCAGCAACCGAAAGCCAGCGCTGAGCAAGGCGGCGATGATTGGGGTGTACACCAAGGGGTAGCCCTTGAGCTTGCTGCTGAGCAGCTCGGCGTAGCTCATCGGTCCGACGTCGTCGAGCGCGGCCAGCACGGAGAGGCCATAGACGTCTGCGCCGCGGAGCACGTACAGGCGGTTGAGACGACGGGCGTGCGTACGGAGAAGCGAGAGCGTGTCGGGCCGCCGCGCAGCACGAGTCTGTTCGCCGAGGGCGGTTGCTCCCTGTCGCGGACATGGGCGCTCAGTTCCTCACGATCCGCCATCGGGAACCGACGATATCGCGCCGCCTGCGGCACTCTCGTGTGCTCTGAGCTGGGCAGCCGGTGCAACGACCGATACCAATATAGATGGGCGCGTTTCAGGGCGAAGCAATCCAACGGGCTGCCCGGCTCGGCGACGGTCTGCAGGGCGGCGGACCATCACGGCGCAAGGGTGATCCACCCGCCGACGCCGACGAGCTCCAAGCCAGAGGCCTTTGCCTGTGCGGCACACCCGATCAGATCGAAGCCGCCATCCGAGCGGCCCACGAACAGGCGCCATTCGAACGTCACCGCTTCTGGGCCATACTGCCGGGCGTTGAGCCAACGGTGGCAACCCGCAGCATCGAGCTGTTCGCTCGCGAGGTAATACCCCGCCTTCGCGACTTGTGAGACGCCGCGGTCGGCAGTCCGTCCAGCTCTCTTGGTCCGACTACCCGGAGCTCCACTCGGTGGACGCGGGTGATGCCCGGTCGGCCGCAGCGGCGCCTACGCCATCAAGCGGCGAAACGCTCGAATGGCACACCTGCCCCGAGGCGACACGCCAGGCCTTCCCTATCTACGGCAGGCCAGGCTGACCATCCCTTCGGGTCGCAGCGGCAGCCCTACCGGCGTGCAAGGCCTGCCCCGGTCCGACCGTGGTATCAACCGTATCCGCAGGGCGGGGGGGCGCGGTTCCGGTAGCTTCTGTGGTCATGGCATCGGCTGTGCTGCGTTTGCCGTTCGTCGGGCGTGAGCGTGAGACGGGTATGTTCGAGGAGGTCGTCCGTACCGCTGGGCAGGGCACGGGTTCGCTACTCGTGATCGACGGCGAGCAAGGCAGCGGCAAGACTCGTTTCCTTGAGGAAATTGGGGCTCGAGCGGCGGCCGGTGGGGCAGTGGTGCTCGCGGGGCGTGCGTTCGAATCGGAAGGTACGCCCCCTTTCTGGATGTGGCGCGGGCCGCTCGATGAGCTGATACGCGGGCGTGATTCGGAACTGGGCTCCGTGGTCGCGGGCGTATTGTCCTCGCCTCATTTGGTGGCGGTACGGGATGGAAGTGGTGATGCGGAAGCAGGCTCAGTGAACCGGCTCGTCGTCTATGACGCCTTGGCCACGGTGCTGCTGCATGCAGCCGAGGTTCGTCCAACCGTGGTGCTGCTCGACGACTTGCATTGGGCGGACCAGGCGTCTTTGGAGTTCCTGGCGTATCTGTCCCGGCTCCTGAGCTCGCACCCGTTGGCCGTCGTGGGCACTTACTGCGCCGGACTGAGCCCACCGGGGTCAGTCCGCCATATTGCCCAGGCGCTTCGAGGAACCGCTTCTGGCCGGGGCGAGCTTCCGCCGCTCAGCGTGCAAGACGTGACCGACCTGCTATCTGCGCAAGGCGTCGCGCCGAAGGATCGCCATGCCGGAGCGGAGCGGCTGGTGGAAGCGAGCGGTGGCAACGCGTTCCTCGTGACGGAGTTGGTGCGTCTCGCCGACGCGCGGTCCTGGCTGACGGGCCCGTTGGCTGTTCCGCGCTCGGTTCAGGGGATCCTCACCAGCCGGATGGCTGCGCTGTCCGGCGCGGGGCGTGGGCTGTTGGAAGCGGCTGGCGTGCTGGGCCGTCGGGGCCGGCTCGAGGTCTTGGCGGAAGTTCTCGGTCAGCCGGCAACTTCAGTCGCATCCGAAGTTCAGCAACTCGTGGAGCTGGGATTGTTTGATGACGCGCCCGAAACGGAGTTCTGCTTTCGTCATGCTTTGATTCGCCAGTGCGTCCTAGAGCGGCTCGGTCTGGCTCGTCGCGCGGAGCTGCATCTCGCGGTGTCTCGTGTCCTGCAGGCTCGTAACGGTGCCGACGATCTCTGGGCGGTGGCGTACCATTTGAGCGTCGCCGCTTCATTGCACGGTGATCTCCGGCCCGCGGCGTTGCAGGCGTGGCGGAGGGCGGCTCGGCGTGCCTCGATGATGGGTGCTCATGGTGATGCGGCCACGCACCTCAAGCAAGCCGTTCGGCTCGCTTCCGTCGAGGACCGGGCCGAGCTGCTTATCGAGCTCGGACTCTCCACGGTGCGCGCGGGCCGGCCGGGCGGAGCACTGGAACACTTCCTCGACGCATCGCAACAGACACTCGATACCGAGGTCGCGGCCCGCGCCGCGCTCGGATATGAAGATGCATACTTGATGTCCGGCGCCCTGCGGCTGGAAACCGGGGACCCATCGATCGAGTTGCTGCAGACGGTCCTGGACTCCCAGCCGTCGGGTTCATCGTGGACAGCTTCCCTGGGCGCGGCGCTGGCCCGGGCGTGCTGGTACAGCAGCGACCTGACCATGGCCGCAGTGTGGTTGCAGCGGGCCGAAGCCTCGAAGGGTGCCGACGATGAAGCGCTCATGCGGCTCGCGTTCGCTCGGCGGGTGCAGGCAGGATCGCCCGGCGACGCGGCCCTGCTAGCGGACTCCTGCTCCGCTTTGGCCGATGCTGCCGCACGAGTCGGACGGCGAGACATTCGTCTGGACGCCCTCCGTCAACGAGTTCTTGCCCTCGTCGAACTGGGCGCCATGGAAGAGGCGGACGAGGAGATCGAGCGCTTCGACCGGCTCGTGCACCAGTGGCGCGAGGTGCTGTACGCGCCCCATGCGCCGCTGTTGCGTGCCATGCGCATGGCGCATCGAGGCGAGCTGAGGACCGCTCGCCGTTTCAACCGGCGAGCCATAGAGCTCAGCGTGCAGGTCGACAGCCTCCTCGTTCGTCAGCTTGGACTGATGCAACACTTCGCGCTGGCTCGCTGGTGCGGACCGACGGCCCGTTTCCCCGAAGAACTGATGACCCACGCCGGGCGCACGGGAAGTGGCCCCATCTGGTATTGCGCCGCCGCCTTGGCCGACGCAGAGAACGGAAACTACGAACGCGCTCGCCAACGCCTCCGCCAAGGCCTTGGCACCATTGGTGTGCAACGCGTGCCTCGCAACGAGTTCTGGCTGTTCGGTCTCGGCATCGCGGCCCTGGCCGCGCACCGACTTGGCGACGAAGAACGCGCGGAAGTGCTGCACCGCGAGCTCGCCCCCTACGGCGGGTACCTCGTCGGCAATGTGGCCCCGCTGATGGGCTCCGTCGCCCATGCCGCCGGCCTATCTGCTCTTACCGCGGGCCGATCCGCGGAGGCCCTCGAGTTGCTCACCGCCGGCCGTCTGCGGGCGGAGGAACTCGGCTGCATGCCGTGGGTGGTAGAAGCGCTGCGTGGCGAGGCCGCCGCTACCGATCTCCAAGGCGCCGACGGAGGGCCGCTCCGGCAACGGGCCGAGGTCATGGCCGCATCGCTCGGCATGACCAGCATCCGCCCCGACCAAACCCCGTCGAACACAGCAGGCGGCCTTGGCGAGTTGACCCGACGAGAGCACGAAGTCCTCGCACTGCTCGCCGCCGGTCGTTCCAACCAGGAGATCGCGACCGAGCTGTACATCTCCTACCGCACCACCAAAACCCATGTCAGTCACATCCTGCACAAGCTCGGCGCCCGAGACAGGACAGCCGCGGCGAGGCTGGCTCGCCAAGCTGGCATCGCTTCAGACTGAACCGTGCCAGGAATACATCTCCAGACCGATGTCCTTCCCCCTTCCGGACGAAAGACTTCGGGGCGATTCCGAATGGAAATGGGGACGCGATGAACTGGCGAGACCTTCACCACATGCAGCACCTCAGGGTGCACACCGGTGAGCCGGGCGCACAGGACGGCGCACAGAACCTCGTGCTGCGCGGCCTGAACGAAGAAGACATCCGGCTGGTGCCCATCGAAGGCCAGAACTCCATCGCCTGGCTGCTTTGGCACATGGCCCGATGCGAGGACGTGGCAGCCAACGACGTGCTCTCCGACCGTGGCCAAGTGCTCGACGACAGCTGGAAGACCGCCATGGGCATCACCCGTCGCGACATCGGAACCGGGATGACCCCGGCCGAGGTCAGCGAACTGAGCCAACGTATCGAGCTCGACGCTCTGCTGTCCTACCGATCTGCGGTCGCGACCCGCAGCCGCGACGTCGTCGACCACATCGAGGACAGCTACCTGGAAAGCCACATGACCCCCCTCGAGACGGAGGCCCTCCGCGATATGGGAACCTTCGCCCAGCACGCAGGCTGGGTGAGCGACCTCTGGGCCCCGAAACCGCGACTGTGGTTCCTCTGGCTACTCACCGGACACAACTACATGCACCTCCAAGAAGCCCTTACCGTCCGCTCACTCGGCGGACGCCCCCTCGGCCTCTGATCTGACGCGAACCATCCCCGTCCATCGTGGCGATTCTCCGGAGGACTTTGACGCGTGGCTGAAGGGGGAGACCGACCTCGTGCGGGAGGGGCTCGTCGACGCCTCCAGCAGTCTGGGGATACCTGGCTCACCGCTAACTTGTCTGCGCTACCGTGCGTTGGCATGCGAACCGTTGTGCTCGTGCCTGGCTCGTACCACGGCCCCTGGTGCTGGTGGCGAGTCGTCGATGGGCTGCAAGCCGCTGGTGTGCCAACGGTGGCGGTGGATTTGCCGTTTACCGGTCTTGAGGATGACACGGCGGCCACGACGCGCACCCTGGGGTCAGTGCCGGGCCCATTCGTTGTGTGCGGGCATTCCTATGGCGGGATGGTTATTTCTGCTGCGTCAGCGAAGCGATCTGATTTCGATCACCTTGTGTATCTCTGCGCATTGCAGACAGACAAGGACGAGAGCTTCGTCCCGTATATCACTGACTACCCGAGCATGCTCGCGCCACGCGGTCGGTCAGCTGGACATCCGGTCATTCGCCGTTCTTGTCCCGACCGGAACTTGTTGTAGGCCTCCTCGCAGGCTTGGCGCTCACGGGTGCCTGATCCGCCTCCAATCGAGCGCTCCTGAATTAGGCTGTGGCGCAGATCGGTGACAGTAAGGGAGGCTCCATGAAACCGGTTGTGCTGGTACACGGAGGATGGCACGGGCCATGGTGCTGGGACCGGGTCACTCCGGCGTTGGACGCCGCTGGTGTGCAATGGTCCGCGGCTGATCTTCCGAGTTGCACCAAGGCCGA
>JANPEN010000460.1:0-11607 GCA_031422955.1 Acidimicrobiia bacterium | reverse complement strand
GCGAGGGCATGCCGGGCTGACAGTAGCGCCCGGCCTGACGGCCCTGGCTATTATCGGCCGCCGGTTCGAGCGGCCACCGCGCCGCTCCCCGGTCGAGTCCAGGAGAACGATGCACGTTGTGGTGGTGGGTTGCGGCCGGGTCGGTTCCGAGCTGGCCGGATCGTTAGAGGCAGCCGGCCACAGTGTGGCCGTGGTCGATAAGACCGGGTCGCGGTTCGCTCGGCTGCCGGCCAACTTTGGCGGCCAGACCGTCGAGGGCTACGGCTTCGATCGCGCGACCCTGGTGGCGGCGGGCATCGAGCGGGCGAGTGCGCTCGCTGCGGTGACCAACGGGGACAACTCCAACATCGTCACCGCCCGGGTGGCCCGAGAGAGTTTCGGTATTGAGAACGTCGTCGCCCGCATCTATGACCCGCGCCGCGCCGCCATTTTCCAACGGCTTGGCATCCCCACCGTGGCCACCGTCGCTTGGACCACCGACCAGGTTCTTCGCCGCTTGCTGCCGAGCGAGTCCCACTCGGAATGGCTCGACGCCACCGGCACGGTGGCCCTCATCGAGGTGGCGGTACCGTCCTCGTTGGCCGGAACCAAGCTGGCTTCTCTCAACGAGCCCGGCGCGTGGTGGCTAACCACCATCTCCCGGCTTGGCAAGGCTCGGGTCACGACCGGGGACCTACTCCTCCAAGAAGGCGACATCGCCCATTTCGTGGTGGGGGTGGACGCCATCCCGCGGTTGCACCAACGCCTGGCCGCTGGAAAGGTCGTGGACTGATGCGGGTATGTATCGCGGGGGGCGGCAACGTCGGCTCCTACATCGCCGGTGAGCTTCGCGACGCCGGTCATCAGGTGTTGGTGCTCGAACAAGACAGTGCTGTGGTGGCTCGTCGTCAGTCCATCCCCGGTATCGAGTTCCGTCAGGCCGATGCCTGCGAGTTCCGTTCGCTGGAAGCGGCCGATTTGGGCAGTTGCGATGTGGTCATCGCCGCCACCGGAGACGACGAGGACAACCTGGTCGTGTCGCTGCTGGCCCGCCAGGAGTTCGCCGTGCCCCGGGTCGTGGCCAGGGTCAACCATCCCCAGAACGAGTGGTTGTTCAACGAGACCTGGGGCGTGGATGTGGCCGTGTCCACCCCGCACTTGCTCACCGCGCTGGTGGGCGAGGCGGTCAGCGTGGGCAGCCTGGTCCGCTTGCTGCAACTCGAAGGCGGCCGGGTCACGCTGGTGGAGGTAACCCTTTCGCCGGATTCGCCCGCCAACGGCCATGCCCTGAAGGACCTGGCCCTACCCCGGGACGCCACCTTCGTGGCCATCGTGCGCCGTCAGCACGTCATCGTGCCCCGCGGCGACAGCGTGCTGGAAGCAGGCGACGAAGTCATGGTGCTGGCCACCCCCGAGGCTGAAGGCGCGGTCCGCCAGCTGTTGACCGGTCGCTGAGCGGGTCAGACCAGTAGTTCGTAGACGGGGTTGATGAGGGTGACGCGACCCTGGTTGTGGCGGGCCCGCCCGCTGAAGCGCACGATGCGACCGGCGTTGAGCCCCGCGATGCTGCGCCGTCCGTAGAACACGGCCAGCGCCAGTCCATGGCCATCGTCGATGGTGACATCAAGGGCGGGGGAACCGGCTCTGGGCACAATGCGCACCGAGCGGACCTGGCCGACCAAATCGACCAGCTGGCGGTCCGCGACCTGGTCGATGGGCGTGCAGCCCATGGCCGAAGGACGAGCCTTCAACTTGCCTCGGTCGAGCTCCTCGGCGGAGGTCTTGAGCCGTTTCACCACGTCGCGCAGGGCCACGGCCGCATGCTAGCCCCGCATCCGACGCCATCCTTCTGCCGGGTACCCCCATCTTCTGACATCTTGTCAATAGGCCGCTCTCTCGCGCCGATTCGACGTCGATTCGTTCCGAGTTGTCCGAAAGAGAACATATGTTCGATACAGTGGTCGGCGTGACCGATTCGCCCCCTGCCGTACCCGCCCGTGTGCCTGCCCGTGTGCCTGCCGTTGCGCGGGTCCCGGCCACTGACCCCCGGGGAGCCAGCCTGGCCGTGCACAAGCTGTGGTTAGACGGGCGGCTCACCCCCGCCATAGACACCACCTTGGCCGTCACCCCCTCCGGTTCGAGCTGGCAGATCAGCGGGCGGTTGGTCGACCACGATCCCTTCGTCCGCTCCTACGGGGTTTCCCTGCAACTGGCCGACGGCCGGGTCCTGCACGGCCGGGCCCGGCTGGTGTCTGCCGCCGATGGCCTGGTTGTGTTCGAAGGTATCGCACCACCCGAGGGCGGCTGGGTGTAACCCCCGGCCCGGCCGCCTTTGGCTAGACATGGGCGGTGACCAAGACCATTGTCGGCTACTGCGATCCGCTCTGCGTCCTGCCGGGCCAGGCCGTTGATCTGATGATCAGCGTGGGTCAGGCGGGCCAATGCCAGCTGGAGGTGGTCCGGCTCATCTGCGGGGACCTGTCCACCAAGGGACCCGGCTTCTCGGAGGAGGTGCTGGCCCGCCCGGACAACCCCACCGGCGGTTGGCCGAGCACGTTTGAGGGCCGCCACCAGCCCATCACCCCTGGCTCGAGCGTCGAGATCGACCCTGCCCCCTGGCTCGATGGGCTGCGCAGCTTCACCCTGCAGTTGTTGGTTTATCCGACCCGCCCGGGGGTGGGCCGCCAGGTCCTGGCTCGCCTGGCCGGCTTCGAGCTGGCCCTGGCCGACGGTCAAGCCGTTCCCGTGCTGCGCGTCGGTCTCGACGGATCACCCCGTCCGAACGGACCAGCCGGACCAGCCGCTCCGTTTGGTGAGGTCGCCACCGAAGTGGCACTGACCGCTCGGCGTTGGTGGCGCCTCACCGCTTCCTTCGACGCGGTCTCCGGTCGGCTTTCGCTGTATCAGGAGCCCTTGCCCACCCGTTCGCCGAGCGACGCGCTGCTGCAACGTCGAGCCAGTGCGGCGACCGTGGTCGAGGCCCTGGTCGGTGCCGGTGTCGGCGGCGGCGCCCTCACCTTCGCAGCCAGCTTCGATGGCCGGTTGGAAACGCCCATGCTCTTCGACCAGGCGGTGGACCCTGCCACCGGGTCGATCCCTCCGGGTGCGGCCTTTGCTCGCTGGGACTTCTCCCTGGGTATCGGCACCACCACCGTGCACGACGTTGGGCGTTACTTGCTGCACGGCCGCACCCGGCAGGGCCCGGACCGGGCGGTGACCGGCTCGCGTTGGGACGGCACGGTGCAACGGTGGAGCGACGCCCCCGACCACTACGGCGCCATCCACTTTCATCGGGATGATCTGACCGACGCCCAGTGGCAGCCCGATCTGCGCTGGGCGGTGCCCCAGGACCTCGCCTCGGGGGTGTACGCCTTCCGGGTCACCGGCCCCGACGGCGACGTGGATCGCACCCCCTTCGTGGTCAGCCCCGGCCCCGGGCAGGCCCGGGCCCGCCTGGCCCTACTCCTGCCCACCGCCACCTACTACGCCTACGCCAACCATCGCATGACCATCTCGGGGGCAGAGTTCTTCCCCTCCCGCAACCGGCTGCGTCCCGAGTTCGAGTACATCCGCAGCCACCCCGAGGTCGGCTACAGCATGTACGAGTACCACGACGACGCCAGCGGAGTCATGCAATCTTCCCGTCGCCGGCCCATTCTCAACCTCAAACCGGGGGCCGACGGCTGGGCCTTCAGCGCCGACACCAACCTCATCGCCTACCTCACCCAACGGGGCGAGGCGTTCGACATCATCACCGACGACGAGTTGCACCACCAGGGCCAGGCCCTGCTCGACCACTACGCAGTGGTGCTCACCGGCTCGCACCCCGAGTACCTCTCCACCGCCATGCACGACGCCTGGCAGGGTTGGTTGGCCGGCGGCGGGCGGCTGCTGTATCTGGGCGGCAACGGGTTCTACTGGCGGGTGGCGTGGAGTACCGAGGAGCCCTGGGTGATGGAGGTGCGCCGGGCCGAGGACGGCACCCGCGGCTGGATCGCAGAGGCGGGTGAGTACTACCACGCCTTCGGGGGCGAGTACGGCGGGCTGTGGCGGCGTCTGGGCCGGGCTCCCAATCAGCTGGTGGGGGTGGGCTTCGCCGCCCAGGGTTTCGACCGGGCCTCGGCCTACCGGCGCAACCCCCAGAGCATAGAGGGGCGGGCGGCCTGGGTTTTCGAGGGGGTCGACAACGAGGTTTTCGGCGATTTCGGGGTGGGGGGAGGCGCCGCCGGCCAGGAGATCGACCGGTACGATGCCCGCTTGGGTTCGCCCGCCCATGCGGTGGTGTTGGCTACTTCGTTCGATCACAGCGACGAGATGTTGCGCACGAAGGAAGAATTCCTCGCCACCGCCAACCTGAGCGAGGATCCCAACATCCGCTCGGACGTGGTGTTCTTCGAAGGCCCCGCCGGTGGAGCGGTGTTCTCGGTCGGCTCTATTGCCTGGTACGGCGCGCTGGCCCATAACGGTTACGACAACGACATCGCCCGCATCACCGACAACGTGGTGCGCCGCTTCCTCGACCCCGCCCCCTTCTGAGCCGCCGGCCCAGGCCCGCCACCGGGATCCCGCGCCGGATCAGGACCGCGCCGGTCAGCTGAGGGCGGCGCAGAGCTCGACCAGGGCGGTCCAGCCGCCGTCGGCGGGGGGGTCGATGAGAGTGTCGGCGGCGGCCAGCACCTCGGTGGTGCCGGTGCGCACCGCCACCGCGTGGCCCGCCCCTTGGAGCAGCTCGAGATCGTTGGCGGCATCACCGACGCCGAGGATCTCAGCGGCCCCGATGCCGAACTGAGCAGCGAAGGCCGCTACTCCTGCCCATTTGCTGGCCGAGGCGGGGATGACGGAGAGCGACGTTCCCCCGTAGAGGGAATCGCGGGTAAGGGTGGCCCGGGCCAGCCCGGCTGAGGCGATGGCCGCGGCCAGTGGGGCTAGCTCCTCCAGCACGCCACCAATCACCGTAAAGGCGGCCACCCGATGCTGGGGGACTGCTTCGGCCAACGGCCCGATGTGAGCCCAAGGCAGCAGGCTCTCGGCCCGGTGGGGATGGTGGCTGGGCAGCTCGGCCAGGAGCACATCGAGCTCGGGATGATCGATGAACACGTTGGGGGCAATACCGTGGCCCACGAAGGCGGCCAGCACCGCCACCGCCTCGGGCCCGGTGAAGAGCGATTGGTGGAATCGTTGGCCCCTTACGAAATCCTCCCCGAAGGTGCCGTCCAAGCAGACGGCGGGAAGGAACAGGCCGTTTTCTTCCAGCGCGGTTCTGGCGCTGCGGGGCCGTCGTCCGGTGGCGGCCAACACGATCACCCCCCGACGGGTGAGCTCCTCAATGGCGAGGCGCACATCGGCGCGCACCTGCACGGTGGCGTCCCACAGGGTGCCGTCGAGATCGGTGGCGACCAGGCGGATCACGTGGGGTCCGGCCCGGCCCGCTCGGCCGCCGCGAGTTCCACCATGGCCTTTATTCCCAGCCGGCCGTTCTCCCGGGTCAACAGGTACAGCACGTGGAGCTGTTCATAAGGGGACCCGTCGACATGCCAGCGGGTGACGGTGGCGATGAGGCCGGGTCGGTCCGGGTGGCGTTGGGTCAGCTCGGCTCGAGCCACGAAGCCGGCCGCTTCGTCGAGGGGTAGCACTGCATCGATGGTGGTGCGCTCCCAATGGCCGGGTAACGGCACCAGAAGTTGCTCGGGATCGGTGAGGACCACCAGGTTGCGGCCGGCGCGGCGCTGGTCGTAGGTGGCGCGATGCACCAGGGTGGCCGGCAGATGGAAGAACGCACTGAACCCGTCGCGATCCCCGCCGTTGAAGGCGGTGATGTAGCGCTCGTAGAACTCTCTCAGGTCATCCACCGCTGCTCCTCCTATCGTGCTCGTCAAAGCCGGAGGTTAGCGCTCGGCCCAGCCCCCCTCGAACCCCGCCGCAACGATCTGCGGTTGCACTGTTGCGTTGGGTGTTGGCCAGGTGTCCTGGTAACCGATTTGTGCGCACCGCTAGAGGACGGGGGCGAGCGCGGACCCTACGAACCGAGCGAGACGGTGGCGGCTAGCTGGGCTCGATTGTGGGGGAACTCGGGCCACTGGTTGCGCACGCACACATCGATGGCGGCCTCCGCCACCCGCCGTCGCAACCCGGCGAAGGCCCGATCCGAGTAGCTGGCTGAGTGGGGCAACAACACCACCTTGTTCAACACCACGCTGCCCGAGCTCAGCAGCGGTGAATCCCCGCCTAGCGGCTCGGTTTCGAACACATCCAGCCCCGCCCCAGCGATAGTGCCGGCCTGGAGGGCGGCCACCAGGGCGGCTTCGTGCACCACCGGCCCCCTGGCGGTGTTGATCAGATAGGCGCTCGGTTTCATCAGCGCCAGGGTCTCCGCGTTGATGAGGTGATGGGTTTCGGGGGTGAGGGGCGTGTGCAGCGAGACGAAATCGCTCCGGGCCAACAGCTCCGCCAGCGTGGGCACCGCTTCGGCGCCGCTGAAGTCCTGGGCGTAAGGATCCCAGGCCAGCACCCGTAGATCGAAGGCGGCCGCTCGTTTCGCCACCGCTTTGGCGATGTTGCCGTAGGCCACCAACCCCAGCGTCTGGTCGGTGATGTGCTGCATGGGTCCCAGCGGCCCGGCCCGCCACTGCCCCGCCCGTACCGCCCGGTCCAGGGGGACCAGCTTCTTGGCGCAAGCCAACAGCAGCGCCAGGGTGTGGTTGGCCACCTCGGGCTGGCAGAAGTCTGGGACGTGGGCCACCACGATGCCGGCCGCGCTCAAGGCGGGAATGTCCAAGGTGTCCAGACCCACCCCGTAGCGCACCACCACCTTGGCCGACAGGCTGGCCACCACCGTGGCGGTGATGGGAGCGGCGGAGACCAGCACGGCGTCGGCCTGGGCCAGGTTGGCGATGAGCTCGGCCTCGCTGCGGGCCCGGGTCAGGCGGAACTCGCCGCCTACGGCTTCCACCACCGCTCGTTCAATGCTGTAGGCCTCGGGGGCCTCGAAGGCGTCGGCGTGCACGACCACGATGCTCATGGCGCTGCACCGTAGCGCCGCCCGCGCCCACCTGGAGCCGTTCAGGTGGGGATGAGGTTGCCCGCGGGGTCCACGACGTACCAGGTGGCGGCGTCGCCGTGGCCCATGATGTCGCCCAGCGGCTCGTTGTTGAGGCGGTACAGCGGCCTGCCGTTGTAGGTGAGCTGCACGACGCCGTCGACCCGGGTGATGCGGCCCAGCAAGGCCGATTCGACGCCCGCGTCGGCCAGCATGTTCTGCCCGGAGATGGGCACCCACTGGTCGGTACAGGGGGCGACGCAGGTTCCCGCTCCGGCGGTATCGGTGGCCGATGCGTAGAGGGTGTGATTGATCCCGTCGGTCAGGACCGCCCCCAGGGGGCTCTGGCGCACCTTGACCAACACGGTGCCCACCGCGGTGGTGGTGGTCGGTATCACGGTGGTGGGAGGGATGGTGGTAGGAGGAATCGTGGTGGTAGCCCCGCCGAGGTCGCCGCTGCGGTCGCCGCCCGGCTCGTAGCCCGTTCGGCGGGGCTGCAGGCCGGGGGTGGTGGGAGCCGGGGCGATCTTGGTGGTGGCAGAGGTGACCCGGATGGTGGTGGCGGCGGCGACCATGCTGGTCGCGGTCACCCGTGTCCGCCGGGTGGTCACCGAGCCGAGGGAGGTTTCTGGTGCGGCAACCTGAGCCGACGGCTTGGCGTCGAGGGTTCGGCAGCCCGGCAGCAGGCTGATCGTGGCCAGGCCGAGGGCGATGAGGGCCCAAGGGCCGATGCGGCGGTGGGGTCGGGCGGTCATCACGTCGCTATCGGTCGGTTCGGCCCCGGGGTTGAGCGCCGCCAAAAGGAGTCGGCGCTAGTTTCGCCTTGCCCCGCCGCGAGAGAGCCGGGCTCAGGTCAGCTCAGCGTCGGCGGCTTCCATGTCGTCGCGGCGGATGCCCAACACGAACAGCACCGCGTCCAGGTAGGGCACGTTGAGGGCGGTGTCCGCGGCGTCGGCCACGATCGGTTTGGCGTTGAAGGCAATGCCCAGACCGGCCGCCGCCAGCATGTCCAAGTCGTTGGCGCCGTCGCCGACGGCCACCGTCTGATGCAGTTCCAGGCCTTCTCGAAGGGCTACCTCGGCCAGGATCTCCGCTTTGCGGCGGCGGTCCACTATCGGACCCTCGAGGCGCCCGGTGAGCTTGCCGTTGCGTATCTCCAGGCGGTTGGCGAAGGCGTAGTCCAGGCCTAGCTCGTCACGCAGGGCGTCGGTGAACTGGGTGAAGCCGCCCGACACGATCATGGTGACGAAACCCAACCGCTTGAGGGTGCGCACGAAGGTGCGGGCCCCGGGGGTGAGGCGCAGCCGGGCCCTGGCTCGTTCCAGCACCGCCTCCTCCATGCCGGCCAGCAGCGCCACCCTGGCCCGCAGCGCCTGCTCGAAGTCCAACTCGCCGGCCATGGCGGCGGCGGTGACCCGGGCCACCTCGTCCCCGCAGCCGGCTTCGTCGGCCAACAACTCGATGACCTCGTCTTGGATGAGGGTGGAGTCCACGTCCAAGGCGACCAGGCGCATGGCCCGGCGTTGCAGCCCGGCCGGCTGCACGGCCACGTCGAAGCGCAACCGTCGCGAGTCCAGCACCAGTTGTTCGCGGATGGGTCCGATGTCCGCCGTGGAGATAATCAGCTCGTAGGCGGTGACGGGGTAGCGGGCCAGGCAGGTGATGCGCTCGATGTTGGAGCCGTGGGCGGCGATGGCTCCCGTCACCGCGGCCATGGCGCCGGACCCGAGGGGGTTGCCCAGTACGGTCACCGCGAACCAGGGGGCCTTGCGGGGGGCGTGGTGGCCGGGTTCGACCGGGTCGGCGGGTTCGAAGTCTACGTGGAAGCCCCGCTCCCAGCCCATGAGCAGCAGCTCCTTGAACAGCGGCCGTTCGGTGGTGGCAGTGATGAGCACGCTGAGATGCAGGCGCCCGCGCACCGTGATCAGCTCGACGTCGAGGACCTCGGCCCCCGCGTCGGCCAGGTGGGTCATGAGGGCGGCGGTAACGCCGGGTTGGTCATGGCCGGAGACGTGGACTAGGAAATGGGGCGTCGGCGCCGGCGCCGGCGAACTCAACGACCCGCGGCCTTCAGGGTCTGGTAGATCTCTTTGCAGGTGGGACAGACCGGAAAGCGGTCGGGGTTGCGGTTGGGGATCCATTTCTTGCCACACAACGCCACCGCGGGAACGCCCTCGATGTTGGCCCGCATGATGTCGGACTTGCGTACGTAGTGGGAAAAACGGTCGTGATCACCCTCGTCGGTACCGGCCAGGGTGGGGTCGATGACGGTAGTTGTGCCCGGGTCGCTCATCGCCGCCCAGCGTATCCTGCCGCCATCGGACACCCCGCCGGTCCTACCACCCGCAGCCAGCGGCTAAGGTGAGAGGCCGGAACTCGAGCATGGAGAACGATTGTGAAGAAGGACATCCACCCCGAGTACCGCCCTGTCGTGTTCCTGGACCGGGCGGCGGACTATTCCTTTGTCACCAAGTCCACCATCAAGACTAATGACACCGTTGTCTGGGAAGACGGCAAGACCTACCCCTTGGCCAAGGTGGACATCTCCCATCGCAGCCACCCCTTCTTCACCGGCACCCAAACCATCGTGGACACTGCCGGCCGCGTCGAGCGCTTCGAGCGCCGTTACGGCCGCCGCAACAAGACCACCTGAGCGGCCGAACCGCTCCAACGTTACGAGGGCCAGGAGCGCAGCTCCCGGCCCTCTTTCGCGAATCTGGTTGGCGAAAACCGCTCGCTCTAACGACCCTGGAAGTCGGGCAGGCGGCGTTCGGCGGTGGCCCGCACGCCTTCCTTGAAATCCTCGGTGCGGCGGAGCCGGTCCTGTTCGATGAGTTCGTGGTCGGTGGCCTTTTGCACCTTCTCGGCCAAGTCGCCCCGCATGGTCTGGCGGATCGACAACACCGCTAATGGGGCCGAGCGGGCAATCTCCAGGGCGAAGGCGTGCGCCTCCTCCCGCAGGGACTCCGCCGGCACGAGCCGGTCACACAACCCCATGCGGTGGGCTTCCTCGCCGCCCACCCGACGGCCGGTGTAGAGCAGATCCAAGGCGCCCTGCTGGCCAACCAGACCGGGCAGGGTGACGGTGAGCCCGAAGCCCTGATGAAAGCCGAGGCGGGCGAAGTTGGCCGCGAAGCGCGCCTCGGGGCTAGCGATGCGGAAATCGGCCATGAGGGCCACCCCCAGGCCACCGCCGATAGCGGCCCCCTGCACCGCCGCCACCACCGGGGTTTTGGTCGAAAACAACCGCACCGCTTCTTGGTAGAGCTGGCCCGGCTTGTCCTCCCGGGGGCCGTTGAAGTTGGCCCCCGCGCAGAAGGACTTGCCCTGGGCGCAAAGGAGGATGGCCCTGGCGCCCTCGTAGTCGTCAAGGGCGGTGAATGCGTCGGCCAGGGACTGGATCAGTACATGGTCGAAGTAGTTGTGGGGTGGGCGTTGGATTTCCACGGTGGCCACGTGATCGTCGCCGACGGTGATCTCAAGATCTGGAAATGACCCGGTGAAGCTCATGTTGGTACCCCCGGTACTCGGTGCGGCCGCAGCCTGCGGGCGCTGTTCGCCGCGCCCGACGCGGCTGGCGTCGGGGCGCAGGCAGGCTACCGGATCGGTAGCGTGCGTCGCCGCATGACGTGTGACAACAAACCCGACGTGCTGTGTCGCTTCATCGAAGATCGTAACGGCCCTGGTTGGCTGGCTGGCCTGGCCGATGGATTCATGGGGTTGCCGCTGCGGTTGGTCCTCATCGTGGTGGGGGCGTGGGTGGTGCATCGGGTCACCCGGCGCTCGCTGGATCGGGTGGTGGCCCGGTGGGAGCGGGCCCAAAGCGCGGCCGGTATTGACGCTGACGGGCTGTTCGCCGGACGGATGTTGGCCCGGCGCCGAGCATTGGTGCAGGTGCTGGTGGGTGGGGCTCGGGTCTTCATTGCCGTGGTGGCCGGCTTCATGGTGCTTGACGAGTTGGGGGTGGAGCTGGCCCCGCTGCTGGCTTCGGCCGGGGTGGTCGGCATCGCCATCGGCTTCGGGGCGCAGTCCCTGGTCAAGGACTTCTTCTCGGGGTTTTTCCTGTTGGCTGAGGATCAGCTAGGCGTGGGGGACTCCGTGGATCTGGGGGGCGAGGCCAGCGGCACGGTGGAGGCGGTGTCGTTGCGTCGAACCCGCCTGCGCGACGTCAACGGCACGGTGTGGCATGTCCCCAACGGGGAGATTCGCCGGGTGGCCAACCGCTCCCAGTACTGGTCTCGGGCCGTGGTCGACGTGGTCATCGCCCCCGAGGCCGACGTGCGCCGGGCCACCGAGGTGATTCGGGCCGTGGTGGACATCTTCGGCCAGGAGGCGGCCTGGCGCGACGAGGGGGTGACGGCGGCGCCGGAGGTTTGGGGCGTTGAGCAGTTGGGCCTGGGCGGCACCACCATCCGCACGGTGGTCACCACCGCTCCCGCCCGCCAGTGGGTGGTGGCCCGTGAGCTGCGCCTGCGCATCAAAGAGGCGCTCGACGCGGCCGGCGTACCCACCGCCGCCGCCCATGTTGGCCCCGCCGGCCCCGCCGAGCGCACCGAGCGCTGACTCGACGTGCCGAGCCAGCCCTGTGGGGC
>JANPEN010000459.1:0-9778 GCA_031422955.1 Acidimicrobiia bacterium | reverse complement strand
GTGCTCGGTCATCAGGGGGCCGGGCGATGCGATGGCGCCCTCGCTGGGCGACCCTAGGCGTCCGCCGGGCCGGGGACCAGTCTGGTGGGCGCCGGGGCGCGGCCAGGCGCGCACCGGCGCGCCGCGCTAAGCAGTGGGCGTGAACCAGGACGAGTTGGCCGCGGATCTTGCCGCCCGGGCGGAGATCATTCGCACCGAGATGGGCGGGTTGGAGCGCATCGATCGCATCCACAGCCGGGGTGGGCACACCGTCCGGGAGCGCATTGACACGTTGGTCGACCACGGTTCCTTTCGCGAGGTCGGCCGCTTCGCCCACTCGGCCCGGCCCGAGGACCGAGACAGCACCCCCGGGGACGGCAAGATCGGCGGCCACGCCCGCATCGACGGGCGCCCGGTGGTGGTGTTCGGCGATGACATCACGGTGCGCCAAGGTTCCTCCACCATCATCGGCGCCCGAAAGGAAGAACGGCTGGTGGAACAGGCGCTCCTGCACGGCACGCCCATCGTGCATCTGGGCGAAACCGGCGGTGCCCGCATTCCCGACATCTTGGGCTCCGAAGGCATCTCCTCCATCGTGCCGTTCCCCAAGGCGGCCCAGCGTCGCCATCAGGTCCCCATGGTCACCGTGATCGTGGGCAAATCCTTCGGTGGATCGTCGTTCTTGGCGGCCATGAGCGATTTCACCGTGCAAGTGCGGGGATCGTGTCTGGCCGTGACCTCGCCCCGGGTCATCGAGGTGGCCACCGGTGAGACCATCAGCTTCGAGGAGTTGGGCGGGGTGGATGTCCACGCCCGCCAAACCGGCCAGATCGATCTGGGGGTGGACACCGAGCAGGAGGCCTGGGAGGCGGTGCGAGGGTTCTTGTCCTATCTGCCTTCTAACGCATGGACGCCCGCCCCCCGAGTACCCGCCGACGGCGCCGGGCCCATCGGGGCGGATCCTTCCATTCGCTCGATGGTGCCCACTGAACGCAAGCGGGGTTACGACATGCGCCGGTTGCTCAACAAAATCTGCGATCCGGGTAGTTTGTTCGAGTTGCGGCCCTCCATCGGACGTAACCTGACCACCGGTTTCGCCCGCATCGACGGTTGGCCCATCGGGGTCATTGCCTCGAATCCGATGTTTGGGGCTGGAGCTATCGACGGGGATGGCTGCGAGAAGGCCACCCGGCTGCTGGTGCTGTGCGACAGCTTCGATATTCCCGTGGTGTTCTTACAAGATGTTCCCGGTTTCTTGGTCGGTCGACAAGTGGAACACGACCGGTTGCTGTACAAGGCCATGCGCTTCCGTGAGGCACTGTCCAACTGTGGTTGTCCGACCTTGACGGTGGTGGTGCGCAAGGCCTTCGGGCTGGCCTTCAAGGCATTGAACGGTTCGGGGGTGGTAGCGGATGCCATCTACGCCTGGCCGGGAGCCGAGATTGGTTTCATGGATCCCGATGTAGCCGTCAACGTGGTGCGCCCCAACGCCACCGGCGCCGAGCGCGAGGCCGAATACGCCCGTCAGGTAGGCGAAACCAACCCGCTGGGGGCCGCCGGGGTGATGAAACTGGACGACGTCATTGACCCCGCCGACACCCGGGTGGTGTTGGCGCAGGATCTGGCCCGCCTGGCCACCCGCCAGGTTCGAGCCCCCCAGCGACGCCCACTGTCCACCTGGGCCACCTGTTAGGTCTGGCACCATCACCATGACTACCAACGCACCTAGCCCGTCCGCCAATCCCCAGCCCGCCCCTGCCGACCCGCCTGATCCGGTGGCCGCGCTGCGAGCCAGGGCCCAGCAGATTCGCACCGAGATGGGCGGGCTGGAGGCCTTGGCCCGGTTACACGAACGGGGCGAGCGGAGCATCCGCGAGCACATCGACGGGTTCTTGGACGACGGATCCTTCAGTGAGCTGGGGACCTTCGCGCATTCGATGCGCCTGGAGGATCGTGACAGTACCCCCGGCGACGGCAAGATCGGCGGGGTCGGCCTGGTTGAGGGACGCCCGGTGGCGGTGGGGGGCGACGACATCACCGTGAAACGGGGATCTACCGCGGTGGTGGGCAGCCGGCGCATCGACCGGCTGCTGGGCTTGGCCATCGAGCGGGGCTATCCCTTCGTGTATTTCGGCCAAACCGGTGGGGCCAGGGTGCCAGACATCATGTCGGCGGAAGGCTTCGCCGAGTTGTCCTCGATGATGGAGATCGCCCAACGCAACCACGCAGTGCCGGTGGCCACCGCCATCGTCGGCCAGAGCTTCGGGGCGTCGAGCTTCACCGCGGCCATGAGCGATTTTGTGGTGCAGGTGCGCGGCTCGTGTCTGGCGGTGACCTCGCCCCGGGTGGTCGAGGTGGCCACCGGCGAAAAGGTCGGCTTCGAGGAGTTGGGCGGGGTGGACGTGCATGCCACCCGCACCGGCCTCATCGACCTCGCCGTTGAAGATGACGACGCCGCCTACCGGTCCATTCGGCGGTTCTTGTCCTACCTTCCACCCAACGCCTGGACGCCCGCTCCTCGTCTGCCGGCCGACGGATGTGGACCAATCGTTGATGATCCAACGTTGGCTGGGCTGGTACCGGCTCGACGGGCCCGGGCCTATGATATGCGCACGGTGATCAACCGCATCGTGGATTCCGACTCGGCCTTCGAGCTGCGCCCCGGTATGGGCCGGGGCCTCTACACTGGCTTCGCTCGCATTGATGGTTGGCCAGTGGCGATGCTGGCCTCCAACCCGATGTACAACGCCGGCACCCTGGACCCCGCCGCCTGTGAAAAAGGTATTCGCATGCTGGTGCTCTGCGATAGCTTCAATATACCGGCCGTGTTTCTCCAGGATGTGCCCGGCTTTCTCGTCGGCCGCCAGGTGGAACACAGCCGGTTGCTCTATCGGGCCATCCGTTTCTATGAGGCGCTGATGTTGTGCAGCGCCCCGACGTTGACGGTGGTGGTGCGCAAGGCTTTCGGGCTGGCCTGGCAGTCGCTCAACGGGCTGGCCGGCATGACCAACGGCCTCTACGCCTGGCCGGGGGCGGAGATTGGGTTCATGGACCCGGGGGTGGGAATCAACGTGTTGTACGGGGACCGCCTCAGCGCGGCCGACAAGGCAGCCAGGGCGGCGGAGATGGCTGCGGTCACCTCACCCTACGGCGCGGCGGGGGTGATGAACATTGATGAGGTCATCGACCCCGCCACCACCAGGGCGGTGCTGGCCCGCGACCTGGGGCTGCTGGCCAACCGTGCCGTGCCGGCTTTGGAGGATCGCCCGTTGCGCACCTGGCCGACCTGCTGAACGGTCGCTGCTTGCGGTTCGGTCTCAGCGCGGGCCGGCGTCGAGCAGCTCGGCCGCTTCGATGAAATCGGACGCTTCCAGCACAGCCACGGCTTGCGCGTCGAGCCGGCCTACCCTGCCGTCGCCACTCTGGTCCCCATAAGGGGCGCCACCCGCCAGACGCAGGGCCTGTCGGTTCATGGCCTGCTCGAACAGGTTGCGGGAGAACCGGGCGTTGCCGAAGCGCTCGTTTCGCACGGCCCGCTCAAAGATCTTGGTCAACACCTCGTGGGTGTCAAGGCCCAAGCGATACTCGGCGTCGGTCACCATCTTCTCGGTGATGGCCACCAACTCCTCGGTTCCGTAATCGTGAAAGACGATCTCCCGAGCGAAGCGGGAGCGCAGCCCGGGGTTGGAGTTGAGCAACGCGTTCATCAACTTGGGGTAACCGGCCACGATCACCACCAGCTGACCCCGATGATCCTCCATCCGCTTGAGCAAGGTCTCGATGGCTTCAGCTCCGAAGTCGTTGCTAACCGGACCGGGGGGGGACAGGGCGTAGGCCTCGTCAACGAACAGCACCCCATCGAGGGCCTGTTTGATGACCCGGTTGGTCTTGGCCGCAGTGTGGCCCACGTACTGGCCGACCAGACCGGCCCGGTCGACCTCGACCAGATGACCCTTCGCGAGCAAACCTAACGAGCCGTACATCTCCGCCAACAGCTTGGCCACCGTGGTCTTGCCAGTGCCGGGGTTGCCCAAAAAGACCAGGTGCTGGCTGGTGATCACATCGGCCAGACCGTGCTCTCGCCGGCGGGCCTGGACCTGCAGAAAGGCCACCAGGGTGCGGACCTGTTCCTTGACCGATTCCAGGCCGACCAGTGCATCCAGCTCAGCCTGAATCTCGGCCAAGGGACGCACCGCGCGCTGGCGGGCCAACGGGCGGGCCAAGGGCCCCGGCAGACGAATCCGACTGTTGGCGAGTTTTCCGTCGGCGTTACGCAACACCTGCTCGCCGGCGCGTCGCAGACGTTTACCGATCTCCTCTGGTCGCCGGAACATGGACTCGACGCTATCGGCTCGCTGGCGCTCGCGGTGTTTGTTGCTCGCCGCCCTGTTGGTCGCTGAGGGTCGGCGCCTCGCTAGCGCTCGCGACCCGACCTGGCGCCGCCACGGGGGTGCAAGCTGGGGTTCCCGTCATGCCTTGTGGCGCTAGTGCAGGGGTGGTTCTGCTCACTGCCCCCAGGGGGCTCGGTGGGTGCGGTGAGCGAGGGCGGGGGCGCGGGTGCTCAAGCGTCGGCTGGGTACACCTGCTCGGCCAGGGTGACGTGGAGGGCGTTGACGAACTTGGGTTGGCCGGCGAAGAGGGCGGCCCGCTCGGGGGAGGCGGTGTAGACGGCTTCGGCGGCTTTGAAGGCGGCCTCGTCGCCCTCGAAGCTGACCGCCCAAGTGAACTGGTTGGTATCCCGGTCGGCCAGGCCGAACTGGACCCTGAAGCCGTACTTGGCCCGTACCTCGATCACGCCGGGCCACCAGGCCACGAAGGCATTCATCATGTCCTCGATCAGCTCGTAGCGGCGCAATTGCACAGTTGTCATGTCAGTTCCTCCCGGTTCGACGGTGGTCGTCGCGCCGATATCCTGACAGTTGTCGTTGCCGTCTAGCGGTTCCGGCCCGGTGGTCCGCCCGTCTGTGTCAACCCATCGCGGCGGGCCCGGCGGCGGCCGGGGCGCCTGCGGTCCGGGCGGTAGCGTGAGCGCTTCATGAGCGCCGATCCACCGCTGTCGCCGTCGGGTCTCGTCGGTCCCGTTGACGACTTCGAGGAACGGGCGTTCAGCAAGGTGCAGGACCGCGTCGGCGCCGACGTCGATCTGGACATTATGGCCGCGGTGTTCAACACCATCCGCCTGTCGACCCACATCGTTGCGAGGGCCGAAGCCCAGATCCATCGACGCATGGGTGGCTCCTGGGCGGGGTTTCGTACCCTTTTCTACGTGTGGGTCAACGGCTCCGCCGAGCCCCGTCAATTGGCCCAGTTCCTGGGCCTGACCCGCTCAGCCATCTCCGCCGTGCTCAACACCTTGGAGCGCGCCGCTCTGGTGGTGCGACTGCGCAGCTGCGCCGACGGGAGGGTGGTCATCATCGAGCTCACCCCCGCAGGCGAGGACTTCGTGATCGCCGGTTTCCGAGGCCATCACCTGGTGGAACGGGCCTGGATGGCCGCCCTCACCCCCAGCGAGCAACGGCAGTTGGCCGCCCTGTTGCGCAAGGCGCTGGCCAACCCGCCGCCCCTGCCACCCGTCTAGCGCTCGCCCTGCTTGACCTCGACTGCGGGCAGATGGTGGGATATTTCACCAGTCTTGCGAAACGTCCCTTGAACAGAAACGAGCACGGGTGAGCATTCTCGGCAATGTGGTTCTGCGCCGCGAAGATCCGCGCCTGGTCACCACCGGTGGCCACTTCGTGGAGGACATCGCCTTCCACAACCCGGCCTGGGTGACCTACGTTCGGGCGAACGTGGCCCACGCCCGCATCCGCAGCATCGACGTCAGCGAGGCCCGCTCGGCCCCGGGGGTGCTGGGCGTGTTCGCTGCCGAGGACCTCGACACCCCGCTGCGAGTGCTGCCCCATATCATCCCTGTCTACGACGCCGCTTCGACCCGGCCCCTACTGGCCACCGGCGTGGTCCGTTACGTGGGCGAGCCCATCGTGGCCGTGGTGGCAGAAAACCGGTATCTGGCCGCCGACGCGGCCGAGTTGGTGGTGGTGGACTACGAGGCCCTACCGGTAGTGATCGACCCCGAGGACGCCGCCCGCGACGAGGTGTTGCTGTTCCCGGCCATGGGCACCAACACCATCGCCAGAATGGCCTCCAAGACCGAGGCCGACTTCGAGGGCAGCGAGGTCGTGGTCAAGCTGCGCATCGAGAACACCCGCATGAGCGCGGTGCCCATCGAGCCCCGCTCGGCGGCCGCCTACTGGGAGGGTGACAAGCTCACCCTGTACTCCGCTTGCCAGGGTGCCCATCCCACCCGCGACGCGGTGTGTGCCGTGTACGGCCTGGCCCCCGAGCAGGTCCGGGTGGTGGTGCCCGACATGGGCGGCGGCTTCGGAGCCAAGTCCCGCAGCGGGGCCGAGGCCATACTGCTTGGTGTGTTCGCTAGGGCCATTGGCCGTCCGGTGCGTTGGACGGAGACCCGCACCGAGAACATGATGGCCATGCCCCACGGTAGAGGCCAACGCCAGTACGCCACCTTGGCGGGCACCCGCGATGGCAAGATCACTGGCTATTCCCTTGACGTGTTTCAAGAGGCCGGCGCCTACCCCATGATTGGTGGGTTCCTCCCCAACATGACCATGCGTATGTTGACCGGCTGCTACGACATCACCAATGTCGGTTTCCGGGGCCGGTCGGTGGCTACCAACACCATGTCCACCACCGCCTTCCGAGGGGCCGGTCGGCCTGAAGCCACCGTCGCCATCGAGCGGACGATCGATGCCTACGCGGCCGAGATAGGCCTCGACCCCGCCGACGTGAGGGCCAAGAATCTGCTGCCTCGGTTCATGGAGCCCTATAAGACCGGCATCGGCACCGATTACGACGTGGGCGACTACCCCGAGGCCTTACGCCGGTTGTTGGCCCATACCGACTACGCCGGTCTGCGGACGGAACAGGCCCGGCGACGAGCGGCGGGGGATTCCACCGCGCTGGGTCTGGGCCTGGCCTGTTACGTGGAGATCACCGCCGGTGGGCCCGGGTCGGAGTATGGATCGGTCGAGATCTTGGCTGACGGCAAGGTACGGGTCATCAGCGGTGCCACCGCCTTGGGCCAAGGCCACCAAACGGCGTGGTCGATGATCGTGGCCGAGCGTTTGGGGGTGGCCCTCGACGCCATCGAGGTCGTCTCCGGCGACACCGACCTTGTACCCCAGGGGGGTATGACGGTGGGGTCGCGTTCGGTGCAAATCGCCGGTGCCGTTTTGGCGGAAGCCTCCGCTCAGATCATCGAACGGGCCCGCCAAGTGGCCGCCCAGCACCTCGAGGCCAACCCCGACGACATTGTCTTCGACGCCGAGGCTGGTACTTTTCAGGTGGTCGGCACCCCCGCTTCGGCCTTGGGTTGGGCCGCCATTGCCGCCGCCACCACCGACTCGCTCCACGCGGTAGGTGAGTTCACCGCCTCCATGCCCACCTTCCCTTTCGGGGCGCATCTGGCTGTGGTCGAGGTCGACCTCGACACCGGCAAGGCCGACCTCAAGCGACTGGTCGGGGTGGACGACGCTGGCAAGCTCCTCAACCCGATGATGGCGGAGGGTCAGGTGCACGGGGGCATGGCCCAAGGGGTGGCCCAGGCCTTGATGGAGGCCATCGTTTTCGACGCCGACGGCAACCCGCTCACGTCTAACTTCGCCGACTACCAGATCATCTCCGCCGCCGAGTTGCCCTCCTTTGAGGTGCTGCACATGGAGACCCCCACCTTCGTCAACGAGTTGGGAGCCAAAGGCGTCGGCGAATCCGGCACCATTGGCGCCATTCCCGCCGTGTACAACGCGGTGGTGGACGCGGTGGCTCATCTCGGCATCCGCCAGATGTCCATGCCCCTCACCCCCCAACGGGTGTGGGAGGCCATCGCCGCGGCCACCACCCCGCAGCCTCGCTAGCCAACAGCCGTTGTCAGGCGGTGACGGTGCCGGACCGCTCCTTCCTGGGGAGGACTGGCCAAATCGGTGGGCTCGCGAGATGCTGGTATGTTGTCGGTCCAGCTGGGTCTGGTCCAGATCTGGCCCGATCCGACCCAGGTGACGCAGGCTCGGTCTACCGTGGGCCGGGTGCCAGAGCAAGATTCCCCCGAAGACGCTGACCAATCGTTGCCGGCCAGGGTGCCCTTTGTCGCCCACGAGGCCGGCCATGTGTGCTTGTCGTTCGATTTCGACGGGCCGTCGCTGTGGATGCAGCGCCGCATGATCCGCCCCACGCCCATGTCTCGGGGCGAGTTCGGGGCGGTGGCGGTGCCCCGCATCTTGCGGCTGTTGGCCCGGCGCAGCATCCCCGTGACCTTCTTCATCCCCGGCCATACCCTCGAGACATACCCAGACGTATGTCGCCAGGTGGTGGCGGCTGGCCACGAGGTGGCCTTACACGGGTACGCCCACGAGTACAACCCGACCCTGTCCCTGGAGCGCGAGCGTTGGGCCATGGGCCGCAGCTTCGAGTTGATCGAGACGCTTGCGGGCACCCCGCCGGTGGGCTACCGAGCGCCATCGGGGGATCTCACCGAACAGACCGTGTCCACCCTCATCGAGTTCGGCATCGGCTACGACTCCTCCCTCATGGGCCACGACTACCAGCCGTACTGGGTGCGCCAAGGTGACCGCTTCCCCGATGACGGGCCCGCCCAATGGGGCGAGCGCAGCAACATCGTGGAGCTGCCCTTCAGCTGGACCCTTGATGATTACGTGCACCTGGAGTTCGTGACCTTCCCCAAGATGGCCCTGCCCGGTCTGCAACGGCCCCAGACCATGTTCGCCAACTTCGGCGACGACATTCGTTGGATGGTCCGCGAGGTGCGACACGGCGTGTGCAACGTGGTGTTCCATCCCCAGGTCATCGGCCGGGGTGGGCGCTTGCTGGCCCTGGAAGCGTGGCTGGACGAGCTGATCGAGCTAGGGGTGAGCTTCTCCCGCATGGACCACGTGGCCGAGGCCTTTCGAGGCGGTCAACCCTTCGGGCTGGAGGAACCGTTCGGCTGAGCGCCGGCCGGTTCAGCCCAGGCGTTGGTCCAGCTGCACCGGGTTACCGTCGTGGTCTTTGACGATGGAGGTGAGCACCCGTCCCGACCCGGCCGGCTCCCCGTAGGCGGCGGCGTCGGCCTGGGTGGGCCCGATCACCACCCGGAAGCCGGCGGCCACGATGGCTTCGAAACGCTCGATCAGGTCATCGACCCAGAAGCTGAAATGGTGGGTCCCGAGCTGCAGGATACGGGGCGGGGTGCCGAAGGGCTCCCGGCTCAGCTGTTGGTCCAACACGATGAAAAAGGCGTGAGGATCCTCGGCGCCGGGCTGGCGCAGATACACGGCGCGGCGCTGGTAGGCGCTCGGGTCTCCCCCGAAACCACCTTCGACCGTGTCCAGGGTGACGACGAGCCCGATCAGGTCCCGGTAGAAAAGCAGCGCCCGGTCCATGTCGCTCACCCCGACGGCCACGTGCGATATCCCCAAGGTTGCCATGCAATGTCCCCTTCTTCGAAACCCGCGCTGGGTGCCCGTGGGCCAGGGTTCTCCTGTGCGGGTACAGCGTAGTGCTGGTCTCGGGCCGCCACTCCGCCGACCGGCGATCTCTATTTCGTCACCGGAGAAAGACGCAGGGCCAAAAAACGTGCGGATCTCGATGGGTAGTTCATCTCAGATCTAGGTCAGAAGGGTGTCATGAGTCTGGAGCATGGCGGATTCCCACTCCGCTCGAACCCAGTCGGGCTGACCGGCTTGAAAGATGTACCCTCGGGGAACCCTGCTTTGCGCAGGAACGT
>JANPEN010000458.1:0-3955 GCA_031422955.1 Acidimicrobiia bacterium | reverse complement strand
GAACTGAAACACGGCCTCTCGGCCCGTGATCGGCTCGGGGAGCATGGCGTGCTGGTACACCACGGCTTCGGCGTACATGGCGGCGACCGCTTCGAAGTCACCGGTGTTCCACGCGTCGTTCCACCGGTTGACGACATCACGGGGTTCCATCGAGCGGCTCCTTCATAGGGTGTTGTGCAACGGGTAGATCTTCGGCTGACCCTCAAGGCCGACCTGTTGGAGCACGGGGCCGAGCACCTCACCGAACTTGGCGAAGGCCTCTTCGGAGTCACAAACGTCGACGACGGTGAACCCAGGGTTCGTCCCGAAGCACACGTCGTGCGATCGTGCCGGATGGGTGGCGAGGTCCGGCCCGGCCGCCAAGACTTGGTCGTACTTCTCGATGGAGTCGCTCTCAAGTTCGATGTGTTCCCTCGACTCGTCGCACATCACAGCGTCCAGACCGGCGGACATCAATTCCTCACCCGAAGGTGAACACCGTCCGGCGGATCGTGGACACCGAAGCTGGGTTGACGAACACCGCCGGACGCGACGTAACGAACTGCCCGACGGCGGACACGTTCGTCATCCATCAGCGATCGACGCCCCCGCCTGGACCATGGGACACCAAACGCTCACCCTGCGCGGTCACCACCGGGGCGCTCACCGACCGGCTACCCTTCACCCCCACGGCGCCCTCCTGACTTGGTACTAACTAAACGGATCTCGACAATCCATAGTATCCGAGGCCAGGAGGGCTTTTTACGCGGATCCCACTGCCACCCCACCAATAACTCCACGACCAATCAAGGCTAGGGTCCCGTCCGTGAACAGCGCCCCTCCGGACCTGGAGCTGGTGATCATCGGCGCCGGCCCCACCGCGGCTTCCCTGCTCGAACGGCTCTCGGCCAGCGCGCCTGAGCTGCTGGGCGATCAGCCGTTGCGGGTGCATCTGGTCGATCCTCACCGGGCCGGCACCGGGCGGGTGTGGCGGCCCGACCTCGATCCCCTGCTGTGGATGAACTCGCTGGCGCAGGACGTCACCATGTTCACCGACACCTCGGTGCGCTGCGAGGGCCCCATCCGCACCGGACCCACTCTGCTGGAGTGGACCAACACCGTCGAGGACGCCGTCCTGGCGGAGGTCGCGGATACCGACCTGGCCGGTGAGATCCGGGCCGTGGACGGGATGACCTTTCCCATCCGGCGAGTGCAGGCCGCCTATCTGGAGTGGTTCCATCGCCATTTGGTTGACGAGCTGCCGCCAAACCTCACGGTATGGACCCACGACCAGCAGGCCGTCGAGGTACACGATCTGCCCGACACCCGGCAGCGGGTCACCCTGGCCGACGGTTCCACCATCGACGCTGACATCGTGGTGCTCAGCCTGGGCCACCTCGATGCCGAACCCACCGAGGAGGGCGCGGCGCACGCGGCCTTCGCCACCCGGCACGGGTTGACGTACCTGCCGGCAGGCCACACCGGTGACCAGGACCTGTCAGGCCTGCAGGCCGGGTCCGATGTGGTGGTCAGCGGGTTCGGTCAGGCCTTCACCGATCTGATGATCCTGCTCAGCGCCGGCCGTGGTGGCCGTTTCCTCGACCAGCCCGACGGCACCCTGCGCTACGAGCCCAGCGGCCGTGAACCCGTGCTGCACGTGGGCTCACGGCGCGGTGTGCCGTACCGCTCGAAGCTCGACTACCGCCTTGGGGCCCCACTGGCGCCGCTGCCACACTTCCTCGACGAAACCGCCATTGAGGCGTTGGTGTCCAGCCCGGAGCCGTTGGAGTTCCGGCGGGACCTGTTCCCCCTGGTAGCCAAGGAGGTCGGCTGGGCGTACTACCACGAGTTGTTCGTCGCCCACCCCGAGCGAACCACCATCGCGTGGGAGGACTTCGCGGCGCGCTACGAGCCCCTGCGGTGGGGTCCCGAGGTTGACGCGTTGGTGAGCGACACCGTGTCCGACCCGGCCGATCGCTTCAACTTCGAGACGCTGGACCGCCCGTTGCGTGGTGTGCGCCACGACACCGCCGGTGAGCTACACGACCGGATCAAGGATCACATCGCCGCCGACGTGGCCCGCCGTACCGATCCGTACTTCAGCGCCGACCTGGGGGCGTTCATGGCGTTGCTGACCAGCTTCGGCGCTTTGGCCCGGATCGCGGCGTCGGGGAGGGTCACGGACCGCTCCCGCATTGAACACATCTCGGGTTCATGGTTCAGCTTCTTTATGTACTACGCCAGCGGCCCTCCCCCGGCCCGGCTGCGCCAGTACCTGGCCCTGGCCGAGGTTGGTCTGCTGCGCTTCGTCGGTGCCGAGATGACCGTCACCGCGGATGACCAACTGGGTGCGTTCGTGGCCCGCAGCGCCAGCCACCCTGACCCCATCGTCGGGCGCGCCCTGGTCGACGCCCGCATCGCCCCGGCCTCGGTGAGCCGCACCGCCAACCCGTTGCTACGGGCCCTGCACCAACGGGGCGAGGTGGTCGAGGAGATCGTGCAGGACCGCAAAGGTTGGCGGGCCAACACCGGCAAGGTGCTGGTGACCGGGCGCGATCTACGGGTGGTGCGAGCGGACGGCAGCGCCCATCCTGGTCGGCACGCAATTGGTGCCTTCACCAGCCGGCCGGCCTCGGGCGTACTGTCACGCCCCCAATCCAACGCCGCCACCTTCCGTCAGAACGACGCGGTGGCCCGCTCAATCCTGCGGACCCTCGCTGCCAAGATCCCGAGCGGCGGGGCGCAGACCCAGGTGGTCCCGTAGGGTCCTGCCCTCATACCCGGCACGGAACGAGCCCATCTCCTGCAGGATGGGGACCACCTGATCGAAGAACTCGTCGAGCCCGTACGGGGTGAGATGGGGCACGAAAATATATCCATCGGCGGCGTCGTCCCGCACGTTGCGATGGAGCTTTTCGGCCACCGTTTGGGCGGTGCCGACGAAACCGAGCCGGCCGGTGACCTCAATGATGAGCTCGCGGATCGACAGTTGCTTGGCCTCGGCCAGCTGCCGCCAACGGGCCGCCACCGCCAGCGGGTCGTTGTACTGACGCACCCGCCCCTTGGTGATGGTGGCCATGCCCTCCACATCGGGGTCGATGTCGGGTAACGGTCCGTCGGGGTCGTAGCCGGACAGGTCCCGACCCCACAGGTTCTCCAGAAAGGCGATGGCACCCTGGGGGGACACCTGTTGGCGCCGGATGTGGCGGACCCGCTCGTCCGCCTCGGCCTGACTGTCGCCCAGCACTACCGTACTGGCCGGCATGATCTTGAGATCCTCGGGGCGGCGGCCGTAGCGGGCCAGGCGCCCCTTCACGTCGGCGTAGAACTTCTGACCATCCTCGTAGTTCGAGTGCCGACTGAAGATCACATCGGCGTAGCGGGCCGCCAGCTCACGCCCCCCGTCGGAGTCTCCGGCCTGGATCTGGATGGGATGACCCTGCGGCGAGCGGGGTACGTTGAACCGCCCCGAGATCGAGAACTGCGGGCCCTCATGGGCGAAGGCCCCCGGCAACGGCGCATCGTTGGAGCCCCAGCTGTCCCACAGGTCACGGACCACCCCGATCAGCTCCGCTGCCCGGTCATACCGATCGGTAGGGTCGAGAAACCCGCCGCGCCGAAAGTTCTCGCCGGTGAAGGCATCGGGCGAGGTCACTGCATTCCAGGCAGCCCGTCCGTTGCTGAGATGATCGAGCGACGCGAACTGCCGGGCCAGCTCGTAGGGTTCGTTGAACGTGGTGTTGAGCGTGGCAGCCAGGCCGATGCGCTCCGTCACCGCGGCCAACGCCGCCAGCACCGTCAGCGAATCGGGCCGGCCGACCACGTCGAGATCGAAGATCCGGCCACGATGCTCACGCAGGCGCAGACCCTCGGCCAGGAAGAAGAAGTCGAGCTTGGCCTGCTCGGCCCGTTGCGCCAGGTGCACGAAGGACGAGAAGTCGATCTGGCTACCCGAGGTGGGATCGCTCCACACCGT
>JANPEN010000457.1:0-15989 GCA_031422955.1 Acidimicrobiia bacterium | reverse complement strand
CCGGCGGCGGCCTCTCGGGTCGCCGCCGCCCGCCGCCGATACCACCCTCGGTCGGCGGGTTTAGCCGTCGAGGGTGGCGGGGTCGGGGGTCAACTCGCCCCGTTCGATGGCGGTCACCAACCTGGTGATACGCGTGTGGCTGGGCGCAGGGACTCCGATCTCGGCGCCCTTCGCCGCGATGTAGCCGTTGATGAACTCGATCTCGGTGCGCCGGCCCTTCATCACGTCTTGGGCCATGGAGGGCCGGCGCATCTCGTCGCGGGGGTTGGGCTTGGCCTCCTTGGTCAGCTCGGCCTCGACCCGATCGAGCGCGTCGGTGTCGCCCTCCGTCGCTCGGGCCAAGTCTTCTGGCTCGAACTTGCCGATGCGTTCCAGCTGGTAGCCCAACGCCTGACCCACCCGAACCGCTTCGCCCCCGAGCTGGATGGAGAAGCGCCGTACCGTGTCGTTGCGGTTCACCGCCGCCATCGACAGGCCGGTGGCCGAAGACACGCCGTTGACCATACCGTTGAGTACGAGCTTGGACCAGCGCTCGCCCCACAGGTTGGTGGTGGTCTTGGCCGAATCGACCAGCGAGAACAATTCCACCAGTTCTTCGATGCGGCGGCTGATGCGACCGTGCACCTCGCCGGCCCGGAACACGGTGTGGCGATCACCCATCTTGGGGATGGTGCGCAGCACGTGACCGGCCTCGGGCATGTCCACCGAGATCATCGAGGCAATGGCCCCCACCGTGCGACCCCAGCCGACGATACCGGCAATGCGTTCCTCGTTGAGACAGTTCTGCAAGGAAACGACGTACCCGTCGGGGGCGAGGTACTGACGGATCAGCATCGTCGCCCACTCCGTGTCGTAGGACTTGACCGCGACCATGGCAATGTCGATGGGCTTTTGGCGGGCCAGGGACTGCACATCGCTGACGTGCAAGGCGTTGAGCCCGGTGACAGTGAAGCGCTCCTCTTCGCTCAACCCGTCCAGCTGCAGGCCATGGGCCCGAATAGCCTCGATGTTGGCCGGCCAGAAGTCGATGAGGGTCACGTCGTGGCCGGCCTTAGCCAGGTTGCCGCCCACGTAACCGCCCAGCGCGCCCACACCTACGATGGCGATGCGCTTGCCCATTGTTGCTCCGTTCGTTATCAGTCGTGCTGGATGGTCTTGAACATGGCGTCGGGATAGCGCTCGCCCGCTACGTTGGCCGGGTCGAACAGCGCATCGAGGGCGGCCACGTGAGCGGCGGAGAGCACCAGGTCTCCGGCTGCGGCGTTCTCTTCTATGCGGCTGACCCGCTTGGTGCCAGGGATGGGCACCACGTGGGGACCCTTGGCCACCAGCCAGGCCAACGAGACCTGGCCCGGGGTGGCGCCGACCTCGGCGGCCACCCCGGTTAGGCCATCGAGCAGTTGACGGTTGGCATCAAAGTTCTCGCCCTGGAAACGGGGAAAGTTCTTGCGCATATCGCCGGTGCCGAAGGTGGGCTCGGTGATCACGCCGGTAAAGAAGCCCCGACCCAGCGGGCTGAAGGGCACAAAGGCCACCCCCAACTCGGCGCAGGTGGCCAGCAGAAGCTTCTCCACGTCGCGGGTCCACAGCGAGTACTCCGACTGCACCGCGGTGATGGGATGCACGGCGTGGGCCCGGCGCAGGGTGTCGCTGGAGATCTCAGACAAACCCAGGGCGCCCACTTTCCCGGTAGTAACCAACTCGCCCATGGCCCCGACGGTGTCTTCGATAGGCACCCGGGCATCGACGCGATGCAGGTAGTACAGGTCGATGTGCTCGACACCGAGGCGGGCCAGGCTGGCGTCGCAGTAGCCGGCCACGTGGGCAGGGTCGCCGTCCACCCCGGGTGCCTCGCGCACGATGCCGAACTTGGTGGCAAGCACGAAGCGCTCCCGTTCTGGCCCCAAGACCCGACCGACCAGCTGCTCGTTGTGGCCGTCGCCGTAGGCGTTGGCGGTGTCGAAAAAAGTCACGCCCACCTCCAGCGCCCGGCGCAGGGTGGCCTCCGCCTCAACCGGGTCAGGCTCGCCGTAGGACTGGGACATCCCCATGCACCCCAACCCGATTGCGGACACCTCGCGCCCGCCGGGCCCCAATGTTGTTGTCTGCATGGTCCGACCCTAGTTTGGCGGGGGAATCCTGGCCTGGTGTCACCGCAAGCGCCCGGGGCGGCGAGACGGGGCCCTACGCTGGCCGGCGTGGAAATCCGGGTGGCCCGCACCGACGAATACGACGCCATCGCCGCCTTGACCGTGGCGGCCTACGCCGCGCTGGAGGGCATGGGCCCCCTCGGCGCCTACGGCGAGGAACTGGCCGACATCGCCGGGCGGGGTCCGGGGGCCACCGTGTTGGTGGCGGTGAGCGGAACCGAGCTGCTCGGCGATGTCACCTACTACCCCCGCTACGCCCAGGAAATGGCCTCGCTGGCGTCGCTGTTGGGTGAGCTGGCCGGGTTCCGTATGCTGGCCACCGCGCCGGCGGCTCAGGGCCGGGGGGTGGGGGCAGCGCTGACCCTGGCCTGCGTGGAGCGGGCCCGCTTCGACGGGGCCACGGGCGTGGCGCTGCACACCACCAATCTCATGCCCGCCGCCCAGCGCCTCTACCATCGCTTGGGTTTTTCCCGTTGGAGTGCCCTCGACGCCAGCTTCGGCCGCACCCGTGTGGTGCACGTACTGGGGTTCCGACTGCTCTTCGAGGAAGCGTGGGAGCCGACCCCGGGCCGACCCTCGACCATACCCTCCCCCCATACCATACGGTTAGGTATGGCAAGGGAGAGGCCGAGGGATGGTCGCGGTTCCTAGGATGGCGCAGCCAACAACAGATGTGGGGGATTGAAGGGTGAGCGAACAAGGCGAACGGACGAGCCCTGTGGTCGAGCAGGCCACCAGCCTGGTCACCCCGGACATGGTTGAACGCCAAGGGGTTTGGGGCGGCCAGCGCAGCTCCTTCCCCATCAGCGAGTCCGATATCCGCAAATGGGCCATCGCCGTGTACTGGCCCGAGAAGCCGCCACCCATCTTTTGGGACGCGGCTTACGCGGCCACCACCCGCCATGGCACCATCATCGCCCCGCCGGACTTCAACCCCTTCGCCTGGCCCATCGTGCAGGAGCGGGTCAAACCCAAGCCGGCGGCCAAAGCCGATACCGCCGAGGTCCGCAAGGTCCCCAAGCTGCGGGGCATGAACGGCGGCCAGGTGGAAACCTACGGCGTAGCCATGCGCGCCGGCGATGTGATCACCGCCCGCAACCGCCTGCGGGATTGGGAGGAGCGCGACACCCGGCTGGGTCACACGCTGTTCACCTACAGCGAAACCGAATGGCACAATCAGGACCAAGAACTGGTCAAGCTGCGGGTGTCCACCGCCATCCGCTATTAGCCGAAGACCGAGAGAAAGCCAGAACCATGGCCTACAAGCTGTACTTCGAGGACGTAAACGTCGGTGACACGTTGCCGAGCTGGTCGCGCCAGACCGACTTCATGAGCTGGAATCGTTATGCCGCCGTCAACGATGAGTTCGTCTACATGCACATGGACGACGAAGCTGGCCGCAAGGCCCTCAATGAGCAGGGGGCCTTCGGTATGGGCAACCTGCGTTACGCCTACATCGTGAACGCCCTGCAGGCCTGGATCGGTGACGAGGCCGAGATCCGCGAGATCGGCTGCCAGTTCCGGGCCATCAACCAGAAGAACGACGTGCTCAGCGTGGTCGGCACCGTGACCGACAAGCAGACCAGCGATGGCGAGCATCGGCTGGTGCTCGATATCGACGTGGTGAACGACCGGGGCGAGGCGACCTGTCCGGGTCACGCCGTGGTCGTTCTGCCTTCCCGGGCGAGCTGAGTGATCCCGGACCGCGCTCCCGTGGGCCCCTGGGCCGATGGCGTCGGGCCTTTCCAGGCGCCGATGGTGAGACGGCTGGGGCAGCCGGTGGTGTCATAGGCCAGCCCCATGGCCATCACGTCGGCGATGCCGTGCTGGTGGCCCGCCGTCTCACCGCCGCCGCGGGCAGGGTAAACGCGGCTGACGCCAACGCCGCTCCGGTCCTAGATCGTGCCGATCAGGCCATGTACCTGGTCAAACGGCGTCGCCGCCGCAACGACGCCGGTCGACGCCGGGTCGTTGACACCGGGTCGGGCTACGGTTCAGCCGAACTTGGGGGCGCCGGTGGGGCGGTCGCCGAACAGTTCGGCTCTGGCCGCCACCAACTCTGACGGGGTCCAGCGGTCTTTGCCTCTACGGATGCGGCTGGCCCGGGTCCAGCCCTGCATCAAGGCCACGGTGTCCCCGCCGACCACGAAGGTCTGGCCGGTTATGTCGGCGGCATGGTCGCTGCACAGATAGGCCACCCACGGTGAGACGTTGTCGGGGTCGTTGACATCGAACTCGCCCGCCTTGGCCTGCAGCTGATCGGCCCCGAAGGTATTGACCGTCATACGGGTGCGGGCCCGGGGGTTGATGGTGTTGCAGGTGACGCCATAGCGCTTCATCTCCCTGGCCACCACCACCCCCAAGGAGGCAATGCCGGCCTTGGCCGCGGAGTAGTTGGGCTGGCCGGCGTTACCGAAGAGGCCTGCCTCCGAGGCGGTGTACACGATGGCACCGCCGACGGGTTGCCCGGTGGTTTTGAACTGCTCCCGCCAGTAGCTGGTGGCCCACCGGGTAGGCACGAAGTGGCCCTTCAGATGAACCCGGATCACCGAATCCCACTCTTCCTCCGTCATGTTGAACACGGTGCGGTCACGCACGAAACCGGCGTTGCAGACCAAAATGTCCAGGCGCCCGAAGGTCTCGATGGCCTGGTTGATGAGGCGTTGGCCTCCCTCCCAGTCGGCCACGTCGTCGAAGTTGGCCGCCGCCTGGCCCCCTGCCCCGACGATCTCGGCCGCGGTTTCCGAGGCGGCTCGGGCGTCTGCTCCCCGGCCGTCCCATTCCCCGCCCAGGTCGTTGACGATGACGGCGGCGCCCTCGGCTGCCAGCAGGTGGGCGTGGCTGCGGCCCAGGCCCCGGCCGGCGCCGGTGACGATGGCAACTTTGTCCTCGAGTAATCCCATGGCTTCTCCTTCGATTGTGCAGCCACGACCGGTTATCCAGCCACGACCGGCTGTGCAGCCACGACTTGACTGAGCCTCGCGCGTTCGCGCCGGTGGCGGCGCCCGCGTTGGCGTTCCGGGGAGTTGGCGTCAGTTCTTGGGCAGTTCCCGGAACGGGGTGTCCACCGCCGGGCCGGGCTCTTTGGGTAGGCCCAGACCCCGTTCGCCGATGACATTGCGTTGCACCTGATCGCTCCCGGCATAGATGGGCGGGGCCGGCGAAAACAGGGTCATCTCCTGGAACATCCCGGCGTGGCCCTCGGACTCCCACAGCTGTCCGTAGGGGCCGAGCACCAGGTTGGCCGCGTCACGGGCGTGGGCGACTGCGCCGGAGTTGAACACCTTGGCCAGGTTGGCCTCGACCCCCCGACGCTGCCGGGGCAGCATCTTGGCCTTCCATGCCATGAATCGCAGGATCTCGTAATCGGTGTGGACCCCAGCGATGGCCTGACGAACGACAGGGTCTTTTCGGCGACCGGCTGCTTCGGCCAACTCCAACAACGCCTTGATGTGGCGTCGGCCCACCGCTCCGCCGGTGATCGGCCCCTTGAGCCCGACGAAGGGGGCGGCCGCCTTGTCGAGGTCACCCGCTTTGGAGCCGGGCAGGGCGGCGGTGAAGGTGGCGCCGCCGTGGCCGACCCCGGCCCGTTCGAAGCCCAAGGTGGTGTTGGCGACCTTCCAGCCGCCATGCAACTCGCCCAGCACGTTGGCGTGGGGAACCCGGGCGCCGTCGAGGAAGACCTCGTTGAACACCGCTCGACCGGTCAT
The DNA here is from genome assembly GCA_031422955.1 of Acidimicrobiia bacterium. Taxonomy (GTDB): domain Bacteria; phylum Actinomycetota; class Acidimicrobiia; order Acidimicrobiales; family CAIXPF01; genus CAIXPF01. Next base: position 10,129 of record JANPEN010000457.1, on the reverse strand, counting down.
CTCCCGCAGGGGACGGATCTCGATGCCGGGTTGGTTCATGTCGATGACGAAGTAGGTGATGCCCCGGTGCTTGGGGGCGCCGGGGTCGCTGCGGGCGATGAGCATGGCCAGATCGGCGGTCTGGGCGGTCGAGGTCCACACCTTCTGGCCGGTGATCACCCACTCGTCGCCGTCCCGTTCGGCCCGGGTCTGCAAGCCAGCGAGGTCCGAACCAGCCTGGGGTTCGGAGAACAGCTGACACCAACCTTCCGTACCATTAAGTATGGTCGGGAGCCAGCGGGCCATTTGTTCGGGGGTCCCGTGGGTGGCGATGGTGGGCGCGGCCAGCAGCAGACCCAGCCCTCCGGGCGGGCCAAGCACCTTGGCCCTGGTCAAGGTGGCCAACACTGCGGCGGCCAGATCGGGAGGCCAGCCCAACCCGCCCGCCTCCACCGGTAGGGCGGGGGCCGCGTAACCGGCTGCGGCCAGCCGGGCCCACCAGTCGCCCACGGTGACCTCGGTGGTCCAGTTCTGCGCGATCCAGGCTTCGACCTGGAGTTGCACTTCTTGCTTGTCGGGCAATGTCACCCGTCCATCCTGCCAGCGCCAGCCACCCCGGCGCTCATCGCTCCAGGTCGTTCCCGGCGCGAGGCCCCGGTGGGCTAGCCCAGGGGAGAGAAATCACACGGGTTCATGAACCGATTCTCGAGATGGTGGAGCAGCGGGCCGTTCTTCTCCGACTCGGCCCGCACCGCCAGCCAATCGGGATCAACGGCGAAACTGGCCCAGGCCCGTTCACGATGGCCCATGTCGTCAAAGGCGATCATGTACCAAAGCTCGTCGTTGCGCCCACCGACCAGGTTCGTCCAGTAGCCGATGTTCTTGATCCCATGCTTCTCGAACAACGTGCACGTGTGATCCCGGAAGCGGGCGATCAAGGCCGGCAGCTTTCCGGGGTTGGCGGTGTAGATACGCAGTTCGTAGAGCATGGTCCTCCTCAGGGCCAGATGGCGCCGGGATGCTACCCCCAAGCCGCCCCGCGCCTCAGCAAACCTGGAGGCCTAGCCAGTCCTCAGCAAACCTGGAGGCCTAGCCAGTCCTCCATGTCGCGCTGGGCTCGGCGGGAGATGGCCAAGCCGGGCAACAGGGCGTCGAACCCGTGGGGGGCGCCGGGGTACACGTGGAGCTCGACGGGTACACCGGCCTGGCGTAGCCGCACTGCGTAGTCGATGTCCTCGTCGGAGAAGCCGTCGATGGCGCCCACCGAGATGAGGGTGGAGGGCAAGCCGGCCAAGTCGGTGGCTCTGGCCGCCGCCGCGTAGATGGGCACATCGGCGCCGCCCCGGCGGGTCCCCAGATATGCGCTCCAGGCGTAGGTGTTGGCGGTCGGGGGCCAGATGGGGTCCAGCCAGGAACTCGATGGGGTGATCTGGCGATCATCGATCATGGGATAGATCAGCAGCTGGAAGGCGAGCGGTACCTCGGCTCGATCACGGGCCAACAGGGCCAGACCGGCGGCCAGGCCCGCCCCCGCGCTAGCCCCTCCGATACCGATGCGAGCGGGATCGACCCCCAGCTCCCGGGCGTGGTCGTGCACCCAACCTAGACCGGCGTAGCAATCCTCCAAGGGCCCGGGGTACTGGGACTCCGGGGCCAGGCGATACTCGACGGACACCCCCACGCAATCGAACTTGGTGCACCACTTATCGAAGCGGGCATCGTCCATGGCGTAGCTGCCCAACACCAGCCCGCCCCCGTGCATCCAATAGACACAGGGCCTGGGTTTGGCCGCACCGACTGGCTGATGGACGCGGATCACCAGCTCGGGGGTGCCGGGGGGAACGGCCTCACGGCGGGCCACCACATGGTCGGCGCGGGTCACCAGATCGGTCAGCTCGACGGGAGGCATAGCGCCCATGGCTTGGCGAATGGCGGGCAGGGTCTCGTCGGACAGGGTTCCCAAATCGATAGGGAAACCGGCCAAGGCGGCGGCGGCTTCGGGATCGAGCAGGGCCTTGACATCGATGGCGGCCAAGTTGGGGGCGGCCATGTTGGGGGCGGGCAATTTGGAGGCGGGCATGATCGCAGTCTCGCGGAAGCCTGCCGGCGGCGAAAGCGCAGTGGGCAGGCGGGTCCGGCCAGGGGAGCGAGGCGAGACCGTCGAGGGCTACGCTGCGGGGGGCATCTGTCGTTGAGCCAGAGGGAGCAGCCGTGCTCGATTCAACCAGTGCGTCGACCGGCGTGATGCCGGCGGCGGTCGACGTGGCGCTGCAGCACGAAATCGAGCAGTTCCTGTACTTCGAGGCGGAACTGCTCGACGACGGGCTCTTCCGCGAATGGTTCGCCCTCTTCGCCGACGATGTGCGTTACCGCATGCCCACCCGCACCAACCGCATGGCCAGGGAGCGTCATCTGTCCACTTCCGAGGCGGGGGAATTCAATCTCTTTGACGACAATAAGCAGTCCCTGGGCTGGCGGGTGCAGCAGATGGAGACGGGGCGCCATTGGGCCGAGGATCCGCCCAGCCGCACTCGCCATTTGGTCACCAACGTGCGGGTGCGCCCGGCCGCGGTGAGCGATGCGGAGCCGGAGAACTTCGACATCCGATCGAACTTTCTTTGTTATCGCAACCGGTTGCAGGACGAGGTCGACCTGTGGGCGGGCGAGCGCCAGGACCGGCTGCGCCGCCACGGCCCGGGGGGCTGGCAAATCGCCCAGCGCACGGTGCTGTTGGACCAAGCCGTGGTCCTGTCCAAGAACCTGAGTGTGTTCCTGTGAGCACGAATCACCCGAATCACCCGAATCGCGACGAATCGACGTCGAATCGCCCCGAGCGTCCCGTCACCGTACTTTCCAGTATGGTGGACACCGAGCGGGGGTTGGTCAGCCCGGAGATCTTCGCCGACGAGGAGCTGTACCGGCTCGAACAAACCCGACTGTTTCTTCGTTCCTGGCTGTTCTTGGCCCACGAGAGCCAGCTCCCGAGATCGGGGGATTTCCTCACCACCTTCATGGGTGAGGATCCGGTGCTGGTGGCCCGCCAGCCCGACGGCTCGCTGCGGGCCATGCTCAACGCTTGTCGGCACCGCGGCATGACCGTGTGCCGGGCCGATCTCGGCAACGCCAAGTCCTTCACCTGTACCTATCACGGCTGGAGCTACGACGGGTCCGGCCGGCTGATCAACGTCCCCGAACATGACACCGGCTACAACGGTGAGCTGGATCTGGAGCAATGGGGCTTGGTGGCAGTGGCCCGGGTAGAGACCTACAAAGGGTTGGTGTTCGCCACCTTTTCGCCTGAGGCCCCGCCCCTGGTGGACTACCTGGGCGACATGGCCTGGTATCTCGACTGTCTGGTAGACCGCCGAGCAGGGGGGACCGAGGCGTTGGGCGGCATGTACAAGATCCGCCTGCGAGGCAACTGGAAGCTGGCCGCCGAGCAGTTCGTGGGGGACAACTACCACGCCGGGCTGACCCATGCCTCTGCCTTTCGGGCCTGGAGCGGACCCCGCGACGTGACCAGGGCGCCGCAGCCAGGCCCTGCGCCGGCGGGCCGTCAGTTCAGCTCTCGGTTGGGCCACGGCACGGCCGGCTTCTACCTCGAGGAGGCCGGCGCGGCGGCCGTGCGCAGGGGTCGCGGTCCCGACGCCGACCTGCTGGCCCGCTACCACGAGCAGATCCTGCCAGAGGTACGCAACCGGCTGGGGGTGGAGCGAGCCGGCGGGGCGGCCAGCACCGCCGCCACCATCTTCCCCAACTGTTCCTATCTGGCCAACATCTTTGGCAGTTCCTCGCTCGGGGTGTGGCATCCCAAGGGAACGGACCGTTTCGAGTCGTGGCGCATCGGCCTGGTCGACGCGGCCGCCCCCGACGAGGTCAAAGCGGCCGCCGCCCGCATGCTCCACGTATGGCCCGTCGGTCTGGCCGACGCCGATGACGGGGAGAACTGGGGCGGGATCGCGGTCAACCTGCGCGGGCCCATGGTTCGGCGCCAGGCCTTCAACTTTCAGATGGGCCTGGGTCATGAGCGCGATGACGACCCCGTCTATCCCGGCCGTATCGGCCCGCGGTGGGTGGGCGAGTTGCCCCAACGCGGCTTCTACCAACGCTGGCTGGAGTTCATGACCTCCGAGGGTTGGCCCCATCTCTGGCTAGAGTCGCCCCGCCAGTAGGCAAGGGGGAAATGTGATGAAGCTAACGGTCGAACCGCAGGGGTCGAACGCGGTCGGCGGCCCGCTGCAAGGCATTCGAATCATCGATCTGTCCGCGGTGGTGTCGGGCCCGTTCGGCACCTCCATCCTGGCCGATCAGGGCGCCGATGTGATCATGGTCGAACAGGCCCATTCGCCCGACATCATCCGCCGCTCCGGCCCCTTGGTGGACTCCGCCCAGGGGGTGAGCGCCTTTTTCGCCTCCCAGAACCGCAACAAGCGGTCCATCGCCATGAACCTCAAGCATGAGCGGGGCAAGGCAATGCTCATCGAGTTGGTGAAGCAGGCCGATGTGGTGGTGCAGAACTTCCGGCCAGGGGCGATGGAACGCCTGGGCTTGGGCTGGGAGGTGCTCCACGCCGCCAACCCCGAGCTCATCATGTGCTCCGTCAGCGGGTTCGGGGCCGACGGGCCCTATTCGCATCGCCCTGCCTTCGATCCCATCGTGCAGTCCGTGAGCGGCTACCCCATGGTGCAGGTTGACGAGGACGGTGTCCCCCACCTGATGGCCACCATCGTGTGTGACAAGGTGACCTCTTTGCACGTTGCCCAGTCGGTATGTGCGGCGCTGGTGGCTCGGGCCAATGGCCGGGGAGGCCAGCACATCGAGCTGGCCATGCTCGATGCCAGCATCCATTTCCTGTGGCCGGAGGCCATGTGGAACCTCACCTACCTTGACCATGAAACCGATATGCCCAACCTCAGCACCATCTACAAGCTGTTCCCCACCACCGACGGATGGGCCATGGTCTACCCGGTGGCCACCGAGGCCCATTGGCAGGGGATGTGCCGGGTGTTGGGCCGACCCGACCTGGCCGTGGATTCCCGCTTCGCGGACCTGCAGGGCCGCGTCCTTCACGGTGCCGAGGTCAACGACGAGCTGATGCTGGAGACCGTACGGTTCAGTACGGCAGAGCTGGTCAAGCTCATGGACGAGGCCGACGTGCCGGTGGCGCCGGTCAACACCCGCGAGTCCATGATCGAAGATCCCCACGTGCGCCATCGCAAGATCGTGGTGGAAAGCGTGCATCCCACCGCCGGTCGCATCCGCTCGGTCCGCTCGCCGGCCCTGTTCTCCGAAACCCCCTCCACCCTGCGCCTGCCCGCCCCGTTGTTCGGCCAGCACACCGAGGAGGTGCTGGGCGAGTTGTTAGAGCTGAGCCGACACGACGTCCAGAGCCTCCGAGACCAGGGCGTGCTGGCCTGACGCGATGCTGCGGTGGCCCACCGAAGCGGAACCACCGCAGCATCAACCCATCAGCGAGAACAGCTCAGCGCAGTTCAACGCCAGCGAGTTGATCTTCCTCCCGCCATTCGTCGAGAAGCTTGAAGAACTTGATCGGACCCTCGACGTAGATGCCGGCGAAGAAGCCGAGCGGGCTTCCGAGCTTGCCTTCGTTGTTGTAATAGCCGGGGGTGCATTCCCGGTAGAACCGGGTACCGATGCTGGCCGAGCGGCGAATCTCCGCCACCCAGGCGTCTTCCGCTTCGACCGCTGGCTCGATCTGGTGGGCGCCGTTGGCCTTGGCCTTTTCCAGCATGTAGGTGACGTGCTTGGCCTGTTCGTTGAGGGCCATGGGCACGCTCACGGTCACCGCGGTTTGGGTGAAACCGAGGAAGAAACAGTTGGGGAAGCCGTTGGTCTGCAGCCCGTGCAGCGTGCGCAGGCCCTCGGACCACTTCTCCGAAAGGCTCATGCCGCCCCGGCCGATGATGTCGTAACCGGCCCGGCGGGTGTAGGTGGTGCCGACCTCGAAACCGGTGGCGAAGACCAAGCAGTCGACCTTGTACTCAATCTCACCGTCGGGCCCGTCCACCACCACACCGTCTTCGGTGAGACGCTTCACGCCCTGGCCGTCGGTGTCGACCAGGGTCACGTTGGGGCGGTTGAAGGTGGGGAGGTATTCGTCGTGGAAGCAGGGCCGCTTGCAGAACTGGCGGTACCACGGCTTCAGCTTCTCGGCCACGGCGGGATCCTCGATGACGGCGTCCACCCGATCGCGAACGGAGTTCATCTGCATGTAGTCGGCCAACTCCATCAGCTGGCCCCGCTCCTGAGGGGTCAGACGACGGCCCAGTTTCTGGGAGGCTTGCTTGGCCACTTTGCCGGTGAGGTTGCGGAAGATCTTGGTCCAACCGTCCTGCACCAGATCGACCTCGACATCGCCGCCTTCGACGCAGACGTTGAAGTTATCCATGCGCTCTTTTTGCCAGCCCGGCTGGAGCGAGGCGACCCACTCGGGATCGGTGGGGCGGTTGGCCCGAACGTCCACAGAAGAAGGCGTGCGCTGGAACACGTAGAGGTGTTTGGCCGAAGCGCCGAGATGGGGGATGCATTGCACCGCAGTGGCACCGGTGCCGATGATGCCCACCACCTTGTCACCCAACTTGTCCAGGTTACCGGTGGAATCGCCGCCAGTGTAGTCGTAGTCCCAACGGCTGGTGTGGAAGGTGTAACCCTTGAAGTCGTTGACCCCGGGGATACCTGGCAGCTTGGGCCGGTTGAGCGGGCCGTTGGCCATGGCGATGAACTGGGTGCGGAACTCATCACCCCTGTCGGTCTTCACGATCCAACGATTGGAGGATTCGTCCCAGCGCAGCTCGGTGATGCCGGTCTGGAAGAGGGCATCCGCATAGAGGTTGTAATGGCGAGCAATGCGCTTGGAGTGTTCGAAGATCTCTGGGGCGAAGGGGTACTTGGTGGTGGGCATGATGTTGCCCATCTCTTCCAGCAGCGGCAGATAGACGTAGGATTCCACGTCGCAGGCCGCCCCCGGGTAGCGGTTCCAATACCAGGTGCCCCCCACGTCTCCGGCCTTTTCCACCAGGCGGATGCTCTCGTGGCCGGCCTCGCGGAGCCGGGCTCCCATGAGCAGGCCGCCGAAGCCACCGCCGATGATGGTGAACTCCACCTCATCAAAGATGGGGTCACGGGTGAAGCCGGGATCGACGTAGGGGTCCTCGAGGTAACGGGAGAACTCCGCGGTCACCTCGACGTACTGCTCGTTGCCGTCCTCCCGCAGCCGCTTGTCGCGCTCGGCCAGGTACCTGGCCTTGATCTCGGAAGGGTCGAAGCCCAATTCGTCTGCGGTGTACCCCAGCTTCTCGATGAGCTGCGCACCGACGTCCGTCTCCGTCACCGTTGTCTCCTTGTGGTCGCGGGCTAACAGGTCGATCAGCGGCCGAGCCCCCGCAGCAGCCTAACCAGCAGGGCCCGCCCCTATCTCCTCGGGCCATCAGGGCAATAGGCGCCTACTGCCCGGAGGGCCCGACCGGCTTGATCGACTCGGGGGCGAGGCTGGGGGTGGGGGCGGGGCTGGGGGTGGGGGCAGGGGTGGGGGCGGGAGCGGGAGCGGGGCAGATTCGGGAGGTGACCACGGCCGCCGGGGTCCGCCGGGCAGGCTGACCTGGTAGCCCTCGGCCTGTAGCCCATCGAGGAGCTGGTGCAAGTGGTCCTGGTCAGAGGTCTCTACGGTGAGCTCCACCTCAGTGGCACGGGCATGAACCGCCAAGTCGAGTCGTCGATGGACCACCTCCACGATGTTGGCGCCGAGGCGCCCCACCATGGTGCTGAGGGCACCCAAGGCCCCAGGCCGATCGTCCAACTCCACCCAGAACGGGGTGAGCCGCCCGCTGCGTACCAGGCTGCGCAGGGTGACGGAGGCAAGTTGGCGCAGGTCGATGTTGCCCCCGCTGAGGACCAGCCCGACCCGGCGACCCCGGTAGCGCTCGGGCCGTTCCAGCAGCTCGGCCAGCGCCGCCGCCCCCGCTCCTTCCGCCACCGTCTTTTCGATCTCCAGGTACATTCCCACCGCTTGCTCGAGGCTGGATTCGGAGACGACCTCGACCCGGTCGACATGTTGGGCGATGAGGGCGGTACTCAACCGGCCCGGTTCCGCCACCGCGATGCCCTCGGCGATGGTGGTTCCGCCCACCGCCAGGGTCTCTCCGGTGAAGCGGTTGTGCACGCTGGGGTAGCGCTGGGATTGCACCCCGACCAACTCCACCGCGGGGGCCACCGCCCTGGCTGCCACGGCCATACCAGCCAGCAGCCCCCCGCCGCCCACGGGCACGATGAGGACCTCAAGGGACGCTTCATCGGCCAACATCTCTAGAGCCACGGTGCCCTGCCCGGCGATCACGTCGGGATCATCGAAGGGGGACAGGAGCTCGTAGCCACGCTCGTGGGCCAGGGTCCGCGCCGCCTGCAGGGCCTCCTCAAAGCTCTCCCCGTGAAGTTGGACCTCGGCGCCGAGCACGGTCGTGCGGGCCACCTTCACCAACGGGGTGGTGGCCGGCATGACGATGACGGCGGGCAGATGCAGACCCCTGGCGTGGTGGGCAACCCCCTGGGCGAAGTTGCCGGCCGAGGCGGCCACCACGCCGGCGACGGTGCCGCCGTGGTGGCCGTCGTGAGGCCCGCCTAGCAGCAGGAGCCGGTTGAGCGCGCCTCGTTCTTTGAACGAGGCGGTGAACTGCAAGTTCTCGAACTTCACCCAAACGTCGGCGCCGGTGATTTCGGACAGCGTGTGGGAATGGGCCAGGGGAGTGCGCACCACCCGACCGGCGATGCGGGCGGCGGCGGCGGTCACATCGGCCGCGCTGACCTGGGGGTCCATAGCCTGACCGTACTGCCCGAGTGGAGCCGTTCGGCAGAGGTCTACGCTGACCCAAGCCAGAAAACGAGGAGAAGCTGATGAGCCGTGAGCGCTTGGTGGAGATGGCACGACGCAACCTCGCTCATCATGAGGCCGGCACCACCCACCGGGTCGAGTCCATCACTCGGGTACCGGCCTCGAACTACTTCGATGCCCAGCGCTGGCAGCGCGAGGTCGACCTGGTTTTTCGCCGCTTGCCCCTGGCCCTGGGACTGACCGCAGAGTTGCCCGAACCCCACGGCTACAAGGCCATCGAGGTGTTGGGCATGCCGGTGCTGCTGAGCCGGGGCGGTGACGGTGTGGTGCGGGCCTTCGTCAACATGTGCAGCCATCGCGGCTCGATGCTGATGGAGGAGGGCTGCGGTTCGGCACGGCGGTTCACCTGCCCCTACCACGGGTGGAGCTACGACCCCTCCGGGGAACTGGTGGGGATCTTCCGCCAGGCCGATTTCGGTGAGCTGGACCACGCCGAGTTGGGCTTGACCCCCCTACCGGTGGCAGAGCGGGCCGGCATTATCTGGGTGATACTTTCCCCCGGTATTCCAGGGGTTACCGTGCCCCTCGACATCGACACTTTCCTGGGCGACTACGGGGAGCTGTTGGGCTGCTTGCGCCTGGAAGAGATGTTCCACTACGGCCACCGGGTGTTGGCCGGGCCGAACTGGAAAGTGGCCTTCGATGGGTATGTGGACTTCTACCATCTGCCGGTCCTGCACAAGAACACCTTTGGTGAGCAGATCCCACCCCATGCCGTGTTCCATTTCTTCGGGCCCCATCAGCGCATCGTGGGCCCATCGGAACGAGCCGCCAAACTGCAGGCCAAAGCCGAGGCGGACTGGACGACGGAAGACCTGGTCGGTGGCGTATGGAGCATTTTCCCCCACGGCTCGGTGGCCGGTTTCGATGTGGGCGGGGCCAGGGTCTACCAGGTGGCTCGTATCTTCCCCGGCGCTACCGCGGCCGAATCGGTCACCCATCTGGACTTCGTGTCCCTCGACGAACCGACAGAGGAGTTGAGGGCCCGGGTGGACAAGCAGATCGACTTCCTGCTCCAGGTGGTGCGGGACGAGGACTACCACACCGGTCTCAAGATCCAACGCACCCTGCCCACCGGGGTACGGCGCGAGCTGTTCTTCGGGCGCAACGAGGGTGGCGCCCAACACGTGCACGGGTGGATAGACCGGGTCCTGAACACCCCCGACGCCGAGCTCAAGGCCTTGTTTGTGGACACCAGACTCGTGGACACCTGACCTACCGGCTCCTCGACATCACCCGCAATTT
>JANPEN010000456.1:0-3515 GCA_031422955.1 Acidimicrobiia bacterium | reverse complement strand
GGCAACACGCTGTTCTGGTACTCCCAGAACTCTGCCTCGGTGCGACCCTGCATCTCCCGGATCAGTTGCTTGGAGGCGGCCAGACCGAGCGGGGCGTTGCGGGCGATACGTCCCGCCAGCTCCAGGGCGGCCTCAACGGCTTGGCCCGGCTCAACCAGACGGTTGACCAGACCCAGCTCAAAGGCCCGATCCGCCGTGATGGGATCCGCGGTCAGGGCCATCTCCATGGCCAGGCCGTAGGGCAACAGGCGAGGCAGGCGCAACAGCGCGCCGGCGCCCGCGAAGAGCCCCACCCCGACCTCGGGAATGCCCAGGCGGGCGCCCTTGGCTGCCACCACCAAGTCACAGGACAGGGCGATCTCCAGTCCGCCGGCCAAGGCGAAGCCCTCGACCGCCGCGATCAGCGGTTTGCGCGCCGCCCGTTCGGTGATGCCGGCAAAACCTCGACCGGCCACGGTGGGCATGCCCCCTTCGACAAATGCCTTGAGGTCCATGCCGGCAGAAAAGCCTTTGCCGTTGCCGTTGAGCACGCCCACCGACAGCTCGGCGTTGTTGTCGAGCTCGTCGATGGCTCCGGCCAGGGCCTCGGCCAGGGCCCGGTTGACCGCGTTGCGAGCATCGGGCCGGTTGAGGGTGATGAGCAGGACCTTGCCCCGCGCCTCGGTGAGTACTTCGTCAGCCATGTTGCGCTACTCCCTGTTGGGGCGATACCGGGCTCATTCGGCCCACGCCTTGATCTTCTCGATGACCTGGAGGGGGTTTTCGCCCACCGGCTCGATCTGCAGGTGGGTCACGCCCACCTCCTTGAACACGGCGATGCGTTCCCGCACGAACCCCTCGTCCCCACACAGGGTGGCCATGTCGAGGAACTCGTCGGGGATCTTGGTGAAGGCCTCTTCCCGCTTGCCCCCCAGGAACAGGTCCTGGATCTCCTTGGCCTGGGCCTCCCAGCCATAGCGGCAGAACAGGTCGTTGTAGAAGTTCTTCCCCCGCGCCCCCATGCCGCCGACGTAGAAGCCGGCGTTGGCCCTGGCCTTCTCCCGGGCGTCGCGCACGTAGGGGTCGTTGGGTCCACCCAGGGCGGCGGGACCCCCGCCCATGATCTGCAGCGGGCCCAGGGCCGGGTCACGCTTGGCTTCCCCCGCAGTAATGGAGTCGCCCCAGACCTCTCGGAACTTGTCGGGCACGAAGAAGATGGGCTGCCAACCTTCGGCCACCTCCACTGCCAGCTGCACGTTCTTGGGGCCGATGGCGGCGATCCAGATGGGAATGTTGGCCCGCAGCGGTTTGCCCATGAACTTGAGCGGCTTGCCCAGGCCGGAGCCGCCATGGGCCTCGTCGAGGGGTAAGTGATAGGCCTTGCCATCGTGGATGACGGGCTCGCGGTTCCACACCTTGCGGCAGATCTCCACCACCTCGCGAGTGCGCTGCAGGGGCTTGTCGTAGGGCAGGCCGTGCCATCCCTCGATCACCTGGGGGCCCGAGGTGCCCAGACCCAGGTGGAAACGACCGCCGGAGAGGGCGTCAATGGTGGCGGCCACCTGGGCGATGAGGGTGGGCGTGCGGCTGTAGACGGGGAAGATGCCGGTCATCAGCTCGATGGTGCTGGTCTTGGCGGCCAAATAGGCGAGCGAGGAACCGAGGTCGAAGCCGTAGATCTCCCCGCCCCACAGCAGGTCGACGCCTGCTGATTCCAGGTCGAGGGCCCGCTTGACGAACTTGTCGGGGTTCCCGTCAAAGAACCCCACCCCCATCGAGATCTTCATGCTGGTCCCCTTGTGCGCGGCGCGGGCTGGATGCGCGCTCGGGCAGGGACGTTAGTCCGAGTGCTTCCCTGCGGCGATAACCTCACCGGGTGTCGGCCCGCTGGTTCAATGTCGGAGTCAAGGCAGCATTCGCGCTGCTCATGGCCGTGGTTGTGTTCTTTCCCGACCTTGAGGGCTTCGCGGGGAAGGCGCCTTTGGTGCGGGCGCTGACCTATCCGTTGGCCGGTTTGGTGGTGCCGATGGGTTGGTGGGCCCGGGGTCGCCCTGCCCCTTACCCCCACGCCGCTGACGGCCTGATCGGTTTGCCCTTCGTCATTGATCTGGGTGGCAACGTGCCCGACCTCTATGACCGCATCACCTGGTGGGACGACGGCAACCACTTCTGGAACTGGGGCCTGCTGTGTTTGGGGGTGGGCCTGCTGCTGCGCCGCTCCCCCCGGGTGGTGGACCCGAGGGTGTTGGGTGGCCTGGTGGCCGGCTTCGGGGGGCTGGCCATCATCTTCTGGGAGGTCGGCGAGTACTTCGCCTTCATCCGACACTCGACCGAGTTGACCACCGCCTATACCGACACGCTCGGCGATCTCTCGCTCTCCGCCCTGGGCGGGATGGCCGCTGGGTTGTCCCTGGCCACCCGCCTCTTCAGCTGGTCCGCCCCCCGCCCGCCAACGCCCTAACCCCCGGCACCGGCACCGGCACCCGCTGCGCTCATCCCACCGGGCCACCGCCAGTACGACAGGCTTCGACGCGGTGTTCACCCCGCTGCCGCTGGCTATGTCCGCCGTGCAGTTCCCGAGGGCGGCCGAGCGACCACCGAGCTCACCCTCAAGTCGCGTACGAGTTTCTCCGGTGACGAAATGAAGGGACACGAACAGCGCTCGAATCACCGCTTTGCGGCTTCTCCGGCCGCTCGACGGGACCGAGAGCCACTGTCTGTGACTGGCGTCGGGGTGCCTGCCGGGTGAGCCACCAGCGGGCTGCGGGGGCGGGGGGGCGGCAGCGGCTCAGTAGTGGATCACGCCGACCTGGCCACCTCCGCAGGCGATGGCGTCGCCGTTAATCGCCACGGAGCGGGGCGAGGCCAGGAACGCCACCAGATCGGCCACCTCGGACGCGTCCACCATGCGACCGATGGCGCTACCGGCCCCCATCCGCCGCTCGATCTCCGCCGGCTCCACCCCCGCCTCGGCGGCCCTGGCCGCGATCACCCCGGGGGTCTTCTCCGTCCGGGTCAGGCCAGGGTGCACCACGGTGACGTTGATGCCAGATCGGCCCAACTCGTCGGCCAGATTCTTGGTCAGCGCCGCCACCCCCACGTTGCGTACCGAACCCACCGCCGATCCGGTGCTACGAGCCCCCAGCCCTGACACGTTGATGATGCGCCCCCACCCTTGCGCCACCATGTGCGGGGCCGCCTCCCGAGCGCAGCGCAGATACCCCATCACCTTGACGTTGACATCGTCCCAGAACAGCTCGGTAGTGATATCGGCCAGCTTGGGCGGGGCGGCCTGGCCCATGGGCTTGGCCGCGTTGTTCACCAGGATGTCCAAGCCCCCGAGATCGGCCACGCAGCGCTGCACCAGGGCCACGACTGAGGCGTCGTCACCGGTGTCAGCAGCAATGGCCACCACCCTGCGGCCGCTGGGGGGGGGCACCGCCGCCCCGGGGGCCGCCCGCGCCGGGGGCAAGCGCCCAGCGGTGGGCCCCAAGCACCCCGCGGCGGGCCGCGCGCGGGGGCTCGGCTTTCCGATC
>JANPEN010000455.1:0-6936 GCA_031422955.1 Acidimicrobiia bacterium | reverse complement strand
GCCGTACCGAGCCGGTAGACACCGCCGGTGACGCTCCAACGAGAACAACGAAGACCCAGGTCTGTGACCTGGGCCTTCTCAAGTGGCGGGGGTAGGATTTGAACCTACGACCTTCGGGTTATGAGCCCGACGAGCTACCATGCTGCTCCACCCCGCGGTGTATCAGGCAGTATAGCGCGGTTGACGGGACCTTGCGGAGTCGACATCGGGAGCGCAAGGCCAAACTCGGTCAGGCTTGGCCTTGTTGGGTGCTGGGCGGCGCAGCGTTCTTGGTGATCTGGGCGTCGAGAATGGCCTTGGCGGCGCGGACCTTGACTTGGTAGTCGGCCAGGTCTCCGTTGCGCAGGGCGGCGTCCGCTTCGGCCAGCAGCACCGCGGCCTGGGCTAGGGCGGCCTCGTTGGTCTGGGGCACAGTCGTGCCAGGCCCACCAGGACCAGGCGTGGTGGTGCCGGGGACGGTTGCGCCCGGCACCGTCGTGACGCCGCCGCCGGGGGGCGTACTCGTGGAAGGGGCGGACGGGTTCGTGGTGGCCGGAGACGTGGCGGGCGGCGGCGAACCCGAGGTGGAAACAACGCTGGACGCGGCCGTCTCGTTCAAGGTGTTGTAGTCCACACCGCTGCCAAACAGGTCGGTCAGCGCCGCGGTCAGGCTGGGGGCGCTGACCACCCTGGCCCCGTAGCTGACGATCACGGAGTTCAGCTCAGGCACGCTGGAAGACGACCCGGCCGACGCCGTCACATACAACGGCGTGATCCACAGCAACGACTGGTTGATGGGCAACATCACCCGCGCCCCCAACCGCACCTCGGAACCGGTGTTCGAGCTGGCCAACAGCGAGATCTGCCGAGACACCACATCATCAGACAAGATCCGAGAGGTCAACAGCGTCGGGCTGGGCACCTCGTCGGAGGTCACCTCGAACACCTCAAGCGAACCGTCGGGCTTGGCCGCCATGAAGGCGGTCATGGTCTCGCGTTTCTGGCGTTCGCGGTCCGAGATGGGAACAAAGGGACGGGTGAGGACGAAGGATAACTCGCTCTGACCGGGCAGCCGCAACATCTGGTAATTGGGATCGATGCGCTGTCCGCTGGAGGTACCCGAGATGGTGACGCCGGATTGCTGCAACAAGGTCGTCCCGGTGGTGGCGGGAACCGAGCCGACGTTCACCTTGGTCTCGGGCTGATCTGCCACCGCCCAACGGCCCTCTTGGTTGTAGAAACGGTTCGCCTCGGTGACGTGGTAGGCGGCGAACATGGTGGTCTGCACCCGGAACAGATCCTCAGGATGGCGGATGTGGGAACGGACCGATGTGGGCATCTCCGAGATCGGCTTAAACAGCTTGGGGAAGGCCCGCTGGTAGGCGGTGGCGATGGGATCCACCTCACCGTTGATCTCGTTCAAGTACAACGACACCGTACCGTCGTAGGCATCAACGGTGGCCTTAACGGAATTTCGAACGTAGTTGAAGTGATGCCTCAGCCCGCTGCCACCTGGCAGGTTCTCACCGTCAAAGGCTTGGCTGTAGGGATAGCTGTCGCTAGTGGTGTAGCCATCGATGACATAAATGATGCGGCCGTCGGCCAGCACCGGGTAGGGATCGCTGTCGAAGGAGAGGAACGGGGCCACCGTCTGCACCCGCTCACGAACCTCACGCACGTAGAGCATGCGGGATTCCGAGGTCAAGAAAGACGACACCAACGGGTCGAGATCGCCGTAACGCAAGGCGAAAGCAGCACGCCGCACGATCGAATCGAGCACCACCCCACCAGAGCCGTCGTAGGTGAAACCGTCACCATCGAAGGCAATCTCAGGGCGCTGGGATTGGTTGTTCACGATGGCGTAGCCCGGCATCGACTCCGAGAAGTAAACCCGGGGCTGGTCCAACTGGACTCCAACGTCCTCGGACACCACCAGGTTCGGCCCCACCCCACTAACCAGATAATCCGGCTCTCCGTTGGTCACCTGGCCCGCCGCAGCCAGTACCGCGCCATACCCCTGGGTATAGATGAGGTGAAGTCCTTCCCAGCTCTTTTGGGGAACGCCGTTCTGGTTGAGTTCTCGGGCACCGATGAGGGTGAGCGTGTCCTTGCCCCGCACCTCGTAGTGATCGGTGTCGAGGGTTTCAGGGAAGGACAACCAGCCGGTCTGAGCCTGTTGACGGTTCACTACCTCGCTGACGATGGCTGGATCGAGCAACCCCACGTTTCGGAACACATCGGCGTTGGCCGCCTCGGCCACGTCGGCGGCGGCCAGGTTCGACCCGGCCTCGAAGTCCTCGCTGGCGACATCGGCCATGGCGTAGGCCGCCCGGGTAGCGGTGATGTTGCGCTCGATGTAGGGCCGCTCCTTGGCCGATTCTCCCCTGGCCTCGACGGAGTACTTCTGCACGAACCACGGATAGGCCGAGCCCACCACGATGGCGGCGAAGGCCCACATGCCCACCGCCACCGCCGGCAGGGTCCAGCCCCGCCGTTTGATGTTGAACAGAAACAACGCCACCGAGAGCACGGAGATGGCCATCAGCAGGTTTAGGGCCGGCAACTTGGCCTTGATATCGGAATAGGAGGCGCCGTGGACGAAACCCCTGGTGGACACGGTCAGCGCGTACCGCTGCAACCAGTAGTCACCCGCTTTGATCATGGCCAGCACGCCCAAAAGCACCGACAGATGGCCCTTGACCGCCGCGGTCACCCGTTGGGCGGGGGTCTGGACTCGGATCCCGCCGTTCAGGTAATGGGCCACCAGGGTAACAATGAGGATGATGACGAATGCGGCGAAGAGCCAGCTGGCCACGAAACGCAAGAACGGCAGCTGAAAAACATAGAACCCAATATCCAGGCCGTGGAGTGGATCTTTCTCACCAAAATTGACCCGGTTCGTGAACAGCAACCAGGACCGCCATTGCTGGGAAACACCCAAGCCGGCGATGAGGGCGAACAAACCGGCGGCGATGAGGCGGATCATGCCGCTGCGGCGGCCCACCAGGTCGTAGTAACGCTCGAGCAGCTCCTCTTCGGGGCCGCTGGGCCGAAAGCGGGGCGCCAAGCGATCCGCGATGAGCAGGTTGATCCACAACAACGCGAAAAAGACGCCGGTGAAGATCAAACCCAGGGCCACCTTGGCCCTCAACACGCCCGACCAAACCGAGCTCAAGCCCAGCGAATCGAACCACAAGTAGTCGGTGTAGAAGCTGGCGATGCCCCGCAGCGACATGAACAGCACCGCCACCACGGCGACGACCACACCCAGCAGGACGCGGCTTCGGGTGGCGAGTCGAGGACGACGCGGGGCGGCTGCGTCGGGAGCAGTGGGCATGATGGGCCGATGCTAGTGGCGAGGCGGCGCCCACGGGTTCACCCCCGGAGCGTGAGGCGAGCGGTTCCCCAGGGACGCCATGGGAGCCACCCCGCGGCCGCCCGACGCATCAGTCGGCAGCCACCAGCAGGCAACGACAACCGGGGAAGGTGGGCGGAGCCCGGTGCCCAGTGGGGAACACCTGGCCGAACTCGATGGGGCTGGCCAGGGCATTGTCGAGACAGTCCGGGCCGCAGGCGTCGGACACCCAGCGGGCGGGCGTGCCGGCGGGAGCGACGGCCAGCTGCCCAGCAGCATAGGTGGCGTAGACGTGGAACTCGACCAATTCGCCCAGGCGCTGACTTCGCACCTCGCGGTAGGCGGCCCGGACCCGATCCACCTCCCACAGCCCCTGCCCCTCGTCGTCGGCTTGGGCCAAACGATGACGCAGGCTGTTCACGATGCCGTCGCTCAAGGCGTCGGCGTGAGCGGAGACATCAGCAGGCTGAGCGGAAACGGTGTCGTCCGCCACGATCGAACGGCGACCGATCTCCCAGGCGGCCAGCAGCCCACCGGCTGCCGCGGCTGTGAAGATGGCGGTCATGTCGGCCGCGCTGGGGCTTGACTCTTCGGCACCCTTGAGGTTGCGATTGGCTTCGAGTAGCTCGTTCTGTTGATCCGACAGGGCCAACTTGAGCTGCCGGCTGAGATCGCGGACTGCCCCGGCCAGCACCGCGTCACGAGTGTGCAACGCCACCCGATCGGGGTCGGCGATAACCTCGTCCTCCTCGGAGTTGCCGGCGAGATCTGTACCGGCGAGATCTGTACCGGCGAGCTCGCCGACGAAGGAAAGCGCTTCGACAACCCCGGGCTCGACCGAGCCGTGCCACTCCGAGTCGCTCGGTGCACCCTGGGCATCGGCGGCCCTGGGCTCAGCGACCGCCAAGCCGATCACCGCACTGGCGCCTCGCCCGTTGCGATCGAGACTGGAGCCGGCCGACGCTTCCTCGTCGGCAGCCCGCAACCGGGCGAAAACCTCTTCCGCCTTGGTCGGGGCCTTACCCTTGCGGCGGCCACGACGCGGCTCGCCCCCGCTGCCCGACCCCCCATCGGGTGAGGCCTGTCCGCCGCTCTTAGCTACGTTGTCGGGGGCGTGACGGTCCTCGGCGTCGGCGTCGGCGCTGTCGGCTGCTGCGACCTCGGCAGGCTCACGCAGATCGACCACCGCGCCATTCTCCGCGGGGGCGGCGGGGGCGGCAGGGGCGGGCGCCACCGAGGTGACAGGAAGGCCTTCCGCTCGATTGGGTTGACGGGGCGAGACCTCAATGTTGCCTGCCCGCGGGGCGGAGCGGGGCCGGGTCGGCACCGAGCCGAGGGACGATGCCCTGGTGATCACTCGGGGAGAAGCCGCCTCGGTGTCGCTGACCAGCGCCAGCACAGCCGCCGTCCCGTCCGTGGGCGCGGCCTCCGCCACGTCATCGGCAGTGGCTTCGTGAGAGCCCTCGTCACCGCCCTCGTCACCGCCGTCGGTTCCGTCGTCTATCACGCCCACCACGGCGAACTCGCCCGTGTCGGCGGGGCCGAGGACAGTGGGGCCGAGGACAGTGAGTTCATCGTCGCGGATCAACAGGGCGCTGAGGTCGATCAGCCCGGTGTCCTTGGCCAACTCGACCTCGGCCTCAAGCTCTCGCAGATCAGGAATATCGTCGACATCGACGCTGCGAGCGGCCCGCTCACCGGCCAGCTTGGCGTCCACCAGGGAACCGGAAAGCTCCGCTTGGACTTCGGCCACACCCTGGCGCACACCGTCGATCGCGTCGAGCAGGCGCTCCCGGGCGGCACGAACCCGCTCCAGTTGCTGGCGGGCGACGTTGCGGCGACGGGCCATATCGGTGAGGATCCGCTCTCGTACCGCTCTGGCCTCGCCCACCATGCGCTTGCCCTCTTCCCGGGCTGCTTCCCGGGCCGCCTCTCCCGCCGCCACCAGCTCGGCCCGGCGGGCCTCCGCCTCCGCTACCAATGTGGCAGCTTCCTCGGCTGCCTGGGCCCTGGCCGCAGCGGCGTTGGCCGTCGCCTCCTCCCGCATCTGCTGGGCGCTGGCCTCAGATCCATGACGTAGCTCTTCGGCTGTTTCGTTGGACTGGGTGCGTAACTGCTCTGCGGCAGCTTCGGAATCACTACGCAGCAGCTCGGCGGCCGTTTCCGACGACGTGCGCAATTGCTCAGCGGCGGTTTGGGACGCCGTCTGCAGCTGCTCGGCGGCGGCTTCGGACTCGCTGCGCAGGGACTCGGCCTCCGCCTCCGCCTCGGCCCGCACCCGATGGGCGGTGGCGCGGGCTTCCGTTCGCAGTTGCTCGGCGGCCGCTTCGGCTCGGATCAGGATTTCAGTGGCGATGGCTTCCGCTTCGGCCTGGCGCTCAGCCAATATGCCCTCGGCCTGGGTCCGCACCCGCTCGGCCTCCCCGAAGGCGGCAACCGTCATGGTCGCCGCATCGGCCTCGGCCCGCGTCTTGATGTCGGCGGCGGCCTCTCGGGCGATGACCAGCACCCTGGCCGTTTCCTGGCCGAGCAGCTCGCTGACCTGGTGAATGTCCAGAGGTTCCGCCGCCAACGCGCTGTTGCGCTCTTGGACGGACTCCAACTCGGCCACCAGATCGGCCTCGCGGTCGACCAGGGTGCGCAGTTCCGCCGCCACCCGAGCCAGGAAGGCCCGCACCTCAGTGGCATCGAGGCCTCGGAAGCCACTGCGGAACTCGGCGTGGGCCACCCGTTCAGGCGTCAACCAACCGGTTGCCGTCGCCGTGCTCAACGCGGAGGCCGAAGCGGGCAGCGGGCTCGAAGAACGCGGGACGCGGGTGTCGGCCATACCAAGATGCTACGACCTTGCCCCAGGATGAGGACGCATACCCATGGTCCCGGTTTTGCTCTTGATAAGGACCAGTTACCCGGTCCAAATCCACCAATCAGCGGCAGGACAGGCCTACGCCGGCCCTTGCGACGCTCGTCAGTTGGCCCGTCCAGCCAGGGCCACTTCGTCGCCACCGTGAGCCGCCAACGCAGCCAACGCCTGCTCCAAGGTGCCCACCGCCACCAGCTCCACCCCCTCGGCCAGCCTCCTGGCGCTGAGCAGTTCCGCAGCCGACTGGGAGTCCGGGACCAGGAACAAGGTGATGCCGGCCCGGCGAGCCGCCACCGCTTTCTGCTCGATGCCGCCAATCGGACCGACCCGGCCGTCGGCACCGATGGTTCCGGTCGCCGCCACCTTCGTACCTCCGGTCAGATCTCCACCGCTGAGCAGATCGATCACCCCAAGGGCGAAGGCCAAGCCGGCAGAAGGTCCGCCCACCTCGCCGCTGTCGATGGCCACGTCTCCGTAGTAGCTGACGAAGAGGGCGTCGCGCACACTGACCCCCAGCAAACCCCGGGCGGGATCCACGTCGCTAACGCCCAACACCACCTCCACCTCGCGTGCGGCGGCTTCCAGCGTTTCCCGTTTGTCTCGCTCGCCGTTGCGCCCAGAGGCGGCCACCACCCGCAGAGCCACCCGCTCCCCCGGCCGCACCCGGCGTACCTGTTCCACCAACGCCTGCGCATTTGAGACATCGGTTTCGTTCATAGCCACCACCACATCGCCGAGCTGC